>JBFXJV010000295.1:0-4765 GCA_050174515.1 Methylocystis sp. | reverse complement strand
ATCTTCGCGTTGTCCCAAAGCGACCTGTCCTGATCTTCCAAGGAGACTAACTGACCGTCGCCGTCGATGCGCGCTCGTGTGCGGGAATGCTGCAGCAAACACAGCGCCAGGAGACCCATGAGTTCGGCCTGCGCCGGGAACAGTTCCAGCAGCAGGCGCGCCAGCCGGATTGCCTCGTCGCAGAGCGCATGCCGGATATGCTCGTCGCCAGCGGCAGCGGAATAGCCCTCGTTGAAAAGCAGATAAACCATAGTCTGAATGGCTGCGAGCCGCTCGGCTCGCTCGGCAAGGCCGGGCGGGTCCAACTTGGCCGCCACGCCCGCCGCGCGCGCCTTGGCGCGCGAAAGCCGACGCTGCATGGTGTCGGGAGTGATCACGAAGGCCCGCGCGATCTCTTCGACCGATAAGCCGACCACAACCTTCAGCGCCAGCGCCAGTTGCTCGTGAGTCCTTAGCTCGGGATGGCAGCACATGAACATTAAGCGCAGCACGTCGTCCTTGTATTCGGTTCGGTCGATCGCCTCCGCGATTTCCGCTTGCACATCGCCATCCGGTGCTTGCGCCTCCAACGCCGTCTCGGCGTCAATCGACGAAAGGCGCCGCCTGCTACGGATGCGGTCGAGGCCAGCGTTGCGCGTCACCGTGATGAGCCAGGCCGTCGGGTCGCGCGGCATTCCGTCCTGGCGCCAGCGCTCGGCCGCGCGCAGGCAGGCTTCCTGGTAGAGGTCTTCGGCCACGTCGAGGTCGCGGAAGCTGCGCAAGAGCGCGGCCAGTACCCGGGGCCGGCTGTCTGCGAAGATGGCGTTGGTGAGGCCGACTCCGTCCATGGCCTTACTTGTCATTTCGAAGCAGGATCGGGCCGAACCGCTTCGCAACCTTCCTCAACCTGCTTCACAGCCCACCGACCCAGTTGACCGGACGGATCTCCATATGGGCCACAACCTGTGGCAGCGCCTTGGCTGCCTCGATTGCTTCCTCCATTGTCTCGCACTCGATGAGGTAGAAGCCAAGAATTTGCTCCTTGGACTCGGCATAGGGTCCGTCGAGCACGCGCATTCCGCGGCCCTTGTCCTGCACGCTCATCGCCGTCGAAGGCGGCATCAGCCGCACGGCGCCGCGGTATTTGCCCTCGGCCTGCAGCTTTGCCTGGAGATCGCGATGCTTTTGTAAGAGCGCTTCCTGCTCCGCTGCGGGCAGACGCTCCGCCAGCCCCTCGGCACCGTAAATCAATATCGTGAAAAGCATGATCATCTCCAAAATGGGATATTCAGTGCAAGAACGATCGGGATCTCGAAAAACGGACACGCGATAGCAATTTGAAATCGGACGGTTGCCTGGAACTCGTGGCAATCTTTATCTCAATCACATTTGCGACGCGCGACGCTTGATACTTACAGGAATCTGGCGAGCTTGGAATAAGCAATTTCTCAGTGGCCAGCCGACGCTGGGCGCACTCATGCCTCTCGGTCGATTGCTTGCGCTAGCCGTGGCGTGGGCTCTGCCAGGCTCTCGACAGATTTCTGCTCGAGCCCCTCGAGCACGCTGTCCATCAGCCCCTTCGTTTTCTGGCGCAGCAACAGTAGATCGAGCAACTGACCGACGGGGCCGAACTTGGGCGTGTAGGTAATTTGCATGACGGCTCGGGACACCGCACCGTTCGGTGACACCGCAAGCGTCGTCCGCACATCTCGTATCGGCATCGTGCCGGCGTATATCTCGACCGTGTACCTTTCGCCAGGGCGCCAATCGACAACGCGTTCCTCGATCCAATTTCGCCCGTCCTTGAGTTCGCAGCGACGTTCGGCGCCGACTCCTTCGAGGGGCGTGCCGTCGATGTGGGCGGAGCGTGACAGGTTGGGATTGAAGGCGTCGATGTGCGGAAAATCTTCTAGCAGCGCCCAGACGACGCTGGCGCCAGCAGCGATCTCGCGCTCAGCCCTAAGCGTTGTCATCCAAGGTCTCCTTGTTGCCGACTGCGGAAAAGAGACTTATGGTTCTCTTACCCTGGTCAGGTGGTAAAAGAATTCGCGTTCTCTGTCAATCGAGCATGGGCGCGATGGAGAGGGCAATGGGAAGGCCGAGAGGGTTTAACCCTGACGCAGCGGTGCAAACCGCGATGACTCTGTTCTGGCAGCGGGGATACGATTCCGTATCATTCGACACCCTCGTGGGAGAGATTGGCGCGAGCCGCAAGGGACTTTATGCGCTTTGGCCGGACAAGCAGGCGCTGCTTATTGCCGCGCTAACGAGCTACCGACACATGATCGGCGACCACTTTCTGCACGACCTGGAGACCGCTGAGGCGGGTTTGGCAGAAATGGCGGAGTTCTGGGACAAGTTTGAGAACGCTGCCCGGCAATCGGGTTGGTCTGGCTGCCTCGTCATGCGAACCGCTGCGAATAAGATCGCTGCGGAGCCCCTGGTGGCGGTAGAGATCAAGGCATACTTCGACCGCCTGTCCGAGGCGCTTGAGAACGCTCTGTGCGGCGCCTTGAGACGCCGTGAGATAAAATCGGATCCTTCCCCTCAGTTACGCGCTCGGCAGGCGTTCTCAGTTGCACTGGCCTGCTCGGCGATCGGCTCGTTTGAAGGGTTCACGCCTCGCGTCGCTGATCTGATCAACGCGGGTCGGGCGGCATGCGGCGCCTCAGCTCATGCACGCACCTCAAAACCGTTTCTTCGAACGTCGAGATTGAGTTAGGCAAGTGAAGCCTTCAGACGAGGAAAGGCTCAGTAAGATGAAGCGCACGAAAACCCAAGCAATAAAGACTTCTGTAAGCCGCACCATTGAGGCCGATCCTGCATTCGTGTGGTCAGTCCTGGGAGATTTCGGCACGGAGCACCGCTGGGCCTCCCAGCTCTCGCATTGTTGCCGCAGCACGGAGACGGTCCATGTCGGCACGGTGCGCTCCTGTACGCTGACCAAGCCCATCATGGGCCGATCAGCTGTGGACGAAGAACTCATAGAGTTCGATCCCGGGAAAGGCTTGTCGTACAGGCTGCGCGGCGGCGCGGGGCCGTTCCGTTGTGCTGAAGGTCGCTGGACGATAAGACCTGTCGCCACCGGCACTTTAGTTGAAGTTTCCGGCCGCTTTGAGCCGCGCTGCGCCCTGTTTAGTTTCTTTTTTGGCGGTCTCGCACGGGCTGCTGCCACACGCGCCGCGCAGCGCGCAATTGACGATCTCTCTACGTTTATCGAGGCGCGCTGATCTTCGCACGCGAAGTGGGTTCCGCGTCAACTGTGCCGGTAACGGTATCGGCTGACTTGCCGGATGTTTGGAGGACGAATCTTACAAGGTTTCGATGCCCTTCACGCGGGCTTCAAAGCCGCCAGAGGGAAGAACCCCTAAACCCTGTTCCTCAGGCGTAGCGGCGCCATTATCCGGTCGCAACAGAAGGTGCGCGAATTGCCGCGCGACTCGTCCCAGATCGGCACATACCAAATGCGCGAGCACAGCAGCAGGTAATGAGGCTGGATGCCCCTCCGGCTGCGGCGTGCATCGACAGCCTGATTGAGCGCGAGCGAGGCTGCCGCCTTGCGGAAGCTCCCATAGCGGTCTGCAACCTCAGTATAACGGAGATGCTTAAGCTCTATCGACATCATAGCCTTCAGTTTTCAGGCTGTTGCAGGTCAGAACGCGAACCCCTCCGGCACGTTGTGATTCCAGCATCCTTCCTCGACAAGCTCGCTTAACCGCCGCCGGCATCGTCCTCGCCGTCATTCGCTTTTACAATGCTCAGAGCAGCCTTGCGGCCGGCTGAAAGGATGAGCTGGCAACTCTGATGCGAGCCGGCCATTCGGGCCATGACAACTGTGCCGAGCAGCGTCGCCATCAATGTCGAGGCCGTCTCGCGTCTGCCATTCATTGCAGCGGTGAGAACCCGAACGGCCTCGACGCTCCCTTCGTCGAGCGCATTCGAAATCCGGATTGACGAACGTGGTGCTTCTGGACCGAGCGCGGCAAGCGGGCAGCCGTCGCGGGGGTTTTCGACGTGCTCGTCGGACAGATAGCGGTCGATATAGCTCAGTACGGCGCTCGTCTTGGCTTCATGGCCTTCGGCCTTTTCGAGATCAGCCAACGATGTCGAAACCGCATGCGAGATCGCGGCGGCCACCAAATCGTCCTTGGAGGCGAAATGACGGTAGAACCCGCCATGGGTCAAACCCGCAGCCTTCATCACGTCGGCGACCCCGGTCGTCGCGATTCCGTTTTCCCGAAACATCCCGGCGGCGACCTCGACGATCCGTGCATGGGTCCGCGCCTTCTCCTCCCGGGACATCCTTGGCATCACAAACTTCCTTCAAGAACGGACTTGACTCTTTAGAGGACATATATCATCTATTTTTGGATGACAATGATAATCTTAAAATTTCGTCAGCCCCCGGAGACCCGCGCATGATCGAAGCCAGAAGCCCAACGCTTCCGAAGATTCTCGTCACCAGCGCGGCTGGCAAGACGGGCAAGCCCCTGACGTTTCAGCTACTCGAACAAGGGTATCCAGTCCGCGCCTTCGTGCGCCGCCGTGACGCGAGAGCCGACGCCCTGGCGAAGGCCGGAGCGGAGATCTTCGAGGGCGATCAGTACTCTTTGAGTGACATGCGCCGGGCGATGGCGGGCGTTCAACGCGCATACCAATGTGCGCCGACGGCCCCGAACGGGCTGCACTTCAACGCGGTTTTCACAGCGGCCGCCTTTGAAGCGGAGCTGGAGCATGTCGTGACGCTTGGCCAATGGCTGTCCTCTACGGACCATCCATCGCTCTT
>JBFXJV010000294.1:0-4797 GCA_050174515.1 Methylocystis sp. | reverse complement strand
CGATCGAAAGCGTCATCACTAATCTAGTCGAGAATGCGATCCGAGCAGAGCCCAAAGGCGGGACAGTGATCGTTCGCCTCAAGAAAGGCGCCATAATTGAAATCGTCGATCATGGAATCGGCATAGAAGAGGCGGAGCGAGACATGATCTTTGAGCCATTTTGGCGGAAGGATGAACGTTCCGCGGGTTCGGGGCTTGGCCTTTCCATTGTGAAGGAACTCGTTCAGCAATTGGAGGGCACAATCTCCATTCATTCCACGCCCGGCGGCGGCGCGACATTCAAGTTTACGCTGCCCCGTTTCGCGCAGACGATTACGGGTTGAAAAACTATCTCTACGCCGGCAGTCGTCATATCAGGAAACGACGAACCGACAATAGGTGAAGCAGCCAGCACAATAATGATCGCATCGCCCTTAACTCTTCAGACCGGAAACAGCTTGGGGCGATTCGAAACTCAAGACGCTGTTGGGCAGAGCCGCCGATCGTCGTCGCCTTCCGAAGGCGCACGTTGCTGCCGCTCGACGATTGTCGCCACGCCTTGCAGGCGGCCGTCCCGCATCTGAGGCGTTCATCGCTGCACCGCTGCCGGCAAAGGCATGGGATCAGCCGGCCGCTGGACGTTGAACGCGACAAGTCCGCATAGAAGCAGTTCATATCCTATCCGATTAACCCTTTTCACGTCGATATCGCAGAACTGCAGACCGCAGAAGGAAAGCGCTAATTTTTCTTCGCCACAGATCGCACGTCGAAGTTCACTTTCGCAAAGCTGTTCGACAAAGCGACCACGGCGACCATGGCGATGGCGACCGCCTTTCCCGAAGATCTTAGAGCCGCCGTTCCTTATGTTATTCACAAAGTTCTAACCGACGACGGCATTCAGTTCGCCGATCTGCCGAAAAACCGAAATGGTACAACCGCCATGATGCGGGCCCATCTGTTCGAGCGGGCTTGCCAGCGACACCGCATCAAACATCGCCTTCTAAAGCCAAATCACCCATGGACCAATAGCCGAGTCGAGCGCTTGAACCGAACGATCAAGGATGCGACCGTCCGGTTCGAGCGCTAGTTCTGGCGCAGATGCTGCGAGAGGTTTCCAAGGGGTTCAGCTTCGGGGGTCGCGATGGCAAGACTCTGAAAAGCGCAGTCCACCCATGGCGACCAGAATTGAGCGGTGGCCGGAGTAACGAAGTCTTCCATGCGCCACTTGCATGTTGTCCAGAAGAAGAACGTCGTTTTTCTGCCAACGAAAGGTGACACGCTCTTGTTCAAATGCATTTTGGATTGATTGGAGATCTTCAACAGCAATTTCACCCCCGTCTCCATAGACGGCGTTCCGCGGCAATCCTTTCAGGCCGAAAGTCTCGATCATGTCTTGGGCGATACTGGCGCCAAGGCTCGATACGTGAAACAAATGAGCTTGATTGAACCAGACTTCGTCACCTGAATGCGGATGGAGCGCAGTTCCTTGACAGATGTGAGCGGTGTGAAGGGTGCCGTCTCGCCTCCAGTCGAATTCGATATCATGAATCGCGCAGAACCGCTCCACTTCGACGCGGCTTTCTGTTTGAAAGACATCAGTCCACGGAAGATCGACGCCATCTATGTAGTTGCGTATGTAGCATACGCCTCGCCGTCGAAACCTTTGAACCAGCTCGAGTCCGATGCTGGCTGTGACTTTTTGCATATCCGCAAGCGGCGTTTCTCCGCCTTCGTCTGCTGGCCGCTCGCAATAGAATGCGAGAAGCATAGGCCAGTTTCTCTGATAGGCTTCTTCGCAATGAAGTGGAATTTCGCGATCGGCCGGATAGTTGGTTGCAGTATAAATCCTGTCGGCCACGCTGGTTCTCGGTGTCGACCGATAAATATAGTCTAATCGGTCTCCGCTTAGCGATTCGACAACGGCTCCAAAGGAATCCCTGGTGACGTCAAATCCGCGGAGTAATATTGCCCCATGAAGAAGCAGCATTTCTCTAAATTTTTCCATATTGCTGTTGATTGTGGTAAGCAGATTCTCATAGCTGTTCGCCGACAAGATTAAAAAGCGTGATCGCCCGATAACCGCCCCATACCCATCAAATTTCGATTTCATTGTGGTCTCCGTCGGACCATGCGACAACTCCTATGGTTCCCTGGTAGATGTCAAAAAAAACAATCCCTACTTGTAACTAACAACGCAAAACCTAGAGGGAAAACCATCCCGACGCCAGCGCGCTGCCTCCCCGTCAATAGGGTGAATTTCGCTCTGATTTAGAGATATATTAATACTTGCTTTTGAACGAATAGGCGCCATATGGTTCCATTTTAAACGATTCCGCTCCAGATAACTCTGTGATTAAACGGGATCGCTCGCTGACGACGTGATCGATTTCAAAGTCAAGAATGAGATTCTCATGGAAGGTCGACTTTCGCTTTTGCGGCGTGAGCCGTATGCACTTATGCCGCCTCTTGCGACAGTTGGTTGGCAAGACGACAAATTTTCTTATCGAAGAGTTCTATTTCCTTTTACAGATTTATTCACCATTCGACGCATTCTTGTACTCGGGACTCCGCTCAGCTTAATGAGTATGCTTCAAATCTTCAGATTATCAAGAATGCGAATTATCTGTGCGTGAAGGAGCGGATCTCGGACAATTGTGTCATGTTCGCCGCCGACAACTTCTGTATATACAGTTCCGCTGGTAATCTCTCCCCAATCGCATGGAGCGCTCCAAAGCTTCTCAAAAGTTCGTTTTGCCCACCAAATGTGGATAGGCGCCTGAATCGGGTTCAGCACAAGATCTTTGAGCAACTTGAGCGATGCTTCTTTGTCGGTATAAAGAAAATCCATCAATTGTGGAGAAATGTTGGCCCAAAAACCGCGTTCCTGCCCCCATATTGCAGAGTAAGTGTACAGTTCTTTTCCACAGAATTTGGATGAAATCTCTAAGAGATGCTCTCTGTCAGACCGACTGAGTCTATCTTCGATTTCTATGCCCTCGATTGCAGCAAATATAGCAAGATGATCCAACGCTGTCAGCTTAGATTGTCTCGCTGCTTCGTGGTTCGAAGCTTCTCCAGCCTCAAACGTTGTGTCGAGAATTCCCAAGAACGCGACTGTCTGACCATTTTGCTCAAGAACTTCGGTCATCTTTACGGCGATATGGCCTCCTAGACTCCAACCCAATAGCAGATACGGACCTTGAGATTGATTTTGCCTTAGCAGATCAACGTATTCTTTGGCCATTTCATCGATCGAATTGTTGAAATGGTTTGGATCAATTAGGCTACGCGATTGAATGCCGTAGACAGCGCGCGGACCGCTCATTGCGTCAGCAAGCGGCTGATAGCGTATAATGGATCCACCGCCTGGGTGAATGCAATATAGGGGAGAAAGCACAGTGGTGTCGCCTCGGCGTATAGTGACAAGCGGTGACGGAGTATGATGGTCGGCATCCGAGATCCAGTCAGCGAGTTGAGCGATTGTCGGCGCCTGGAAAATCGCTGTGACAGGAAGATCACTGCATATTATGCGCCGAATGCGATCCACGAGTTTAACGCCAGAGAGTGAATCGCCGCCCAACCGGAAGAAATTATCGTGAATGCCAACTCGTTCCATCTTCAGGATCGCACAAAATTCGCGGGCCAAGACGTATTCCTTGACTGTTCGCGGGCCGACGTAGGTCCTGTTGACTTGCGCGTCTAGGTCGGGCGCGGGAAGCGCCCCGCGGTCGAGTTTGCCGTTGCTTGTGAGCGGCAAGGCGTCGAGCACGATGAAGGCGGATGGGAGCATGAAGTCGGGCAGTTCGCGCGCCAGGGCGTCGCGCAATTCCTCCGCCACTAGATTGACGCTGTTGCGGCCAGTCACATAGGCGACGAGGCGCTTGTCGCCGGACATGTCCTCGCGGGCGAGGACGACGGCTTCGCGGATGTGGGGCAGACGGGCGAGGGCGGCTTCGATCTCGCCGAGCTCGATGCGGAAGCCGCGGATCTTGACCTGATGGTCGATGCGGCCGAGAAACTCGATATTGCCGTCGGACCGATAGCGGGCGAGGTCGCCGGTTCGGTAGAGCCGTTCGCCGGTTTCGCTAAACGGATTGGGCAGGAAGCGCTCGGCGGTAAGGTCTGGGCGTCCGATATAGCCGCGCGCCAGTCCTGCCCCGCCAATGTAAAGCTCGCCCGAAACGCCCGCGGGAACGGTATGAAGACATCTATCTAGAACAAAGGTTTGAGAATTTGCGATAGGTTTGCCTATCGGCAGAGGGCCTTGTTTTGCTGATTGAGAGATGACGTAGAAGGTCGAAAAGGTCGTATTTTCTGTGGGGCCATAGCCATTGATTAGGATATTGGAAGGGAAAGCGTCGCAGAAGATGCGCGCATGGCGTGGCGATACGACGTCGCCTCCCGTAATCAACACATCGACATTGCTGAGGTCTTGGAGACAGCCATCGATCATCGTATCGAACAAGGCGGCGGTAAGCCATAGAGTTGTTACTCTGTATTCTTTCACCACACGCCCGAGATCGTCGAGCGCTGACAGAATGTTTGGCGGGGCTATGATCAAGCGCGCTTGATTAAGGAGCGGTCCCCAGATTTCGAAAGTCGAAGCGTCAAAGGCGAGAGGCGCGCAATGAAGAACTGTTTCTCTTGGATTATCGAAACGAACGTAGTGTTGGTTCTTCAATAGGCGAACGACGCCTTGATGAACGACGCCGACGCCTTTGGGTTTGCCGGTCGAGCCTGATGTGTAGATGACATAGGCGAGGTTTTGTGGTGTGGCGCGCGGGTCTGGGTTCGCTGCGCTCTCTTTGGAGATGTTCT
>JBFXJV010000293.1:0-4797 GCA_050174515.1 Methylocystis sp. | reverse complement strand
GATATGCGCCGCCGTCAGCGTCTTGCCGAAGCCGGTCGGCGCCTGGATCAATGGCCGCTTGTGGCCGGCACGAAGGGACTCGCGCAGAGCTTCGATCGCGACCGCTTGATGCGGGCGAAGAGGACGCAGAGCGCCGCTTGTCGCGAACAGGGGCGTCACCGGCGCCCCCCTCGGTTTTTATGATAGTCCCGCACGGCGGCGGCGAAGCGATCGTCGCGCGGCGCGATGCGACGGAATTCCGCAATCGCGTCGGCGAGGGTCGCGCGTGCCATGCGCAGCGCGAGTTCAAGCGCCGCGACATTTTCCGCGGCGGCGGCGGCGCAGACGGCCATCGCGGCAATTGTCAGGCGGTCACCGGCCTCGCCGATGAAGTCGAGCGCAATGAGTAGCCGGTCACGCTCTTGGGATTCTTGTATTTTTTCGGAGGGTGCGCTATCTAAAATGCGTTCGCTGCCCAGCTGAACGCATTTCCGGCGCCCGTTCCCTGCTAACTCAGGGGCGGGCGTCGCCGCGTTTGGCGAGCGCAATCACGCCGCCGCCGTGTCGGAGCGGCGCGTCTTGCGGCTCGAACCCGCCTCTGAGGTGCTGCGCACCGGCGCCGAAATCTGCGCCGTGACCCAAGCGTCGAGCCATTCGACTTTATAGGCGCGAAATCTACCTATCTTAACGAAGGTCGGGCCGCCACCGCGGCAAGCAAGCTTCGTCAGCAGATTTTGACTGCAGGGGCGCCCCCACTTCCTGCGAACATGTTCCGCGCCCTTCTCGCTATCAAGGTATTCGGCTTCCATCTCGTGCCTCTTCGTGGAGAAAACGAGAGGAGAATGCGCACGGCTTGACTCGCCGGTCAGTGCGGAAAAAGTTTTGCGTTTTTATCCTATTGTTTCAAAGCGTTGTTGAGCGTTACTTTGTAAATGTCTTCGACGCGTAAAACCTCATTCGGCTCGCGTCGTTTCGCGCTCCACCGCATAATTAATTCGCCGGTCCGGATGACGCCGATCTCCGCCCCCTGCGGCAGCAGATGACCTAACCATTTCGAAAGCCGCGCCTCGACGACGGGCGGCAATCGCCATCCTAAGCAGCGAAGAAGAACGACCGCGCTCTCGCGCTTTGCTGGCGCCGAGGAGATGATCATTTCCAACGCCAGCGCCGACTCGCCGAACCATTGAATATCTTGCGCATCACGCTCCATTGAAAGCTTTCGCCTAAGGGTTTCGAAACGCGATCGCCACTGCCTCTCGCGACTTGGATCCAGCGGCCTGGTTCGCCATACTTCTTCGGAGTTCGGATCGTCTCCGGCACTATTCGTCACCGAAACGCCAGCAACACCATTAACGACGTCCTGCAACTCCATATCGACTGCGTCGGAATCGCTCAGCAACATATCCGCGAGTTTGAGAACCGCTGCATTTGGCTTTTGTCCCGGCTTCATCAATACCGTCGCCAGGACGATCACTTCGCGATCACGATCGGCAATGAGTCGCGACTTTGGCCTTCCGCCGCCACCTTTTTTTGGCCCGCGCTTCCCGCGCACAGGCAGTGTCATTTACTTCCCCTGCGCTTGCCGATCGGCGTGACATCGGCGCCAGCCTTCCCTTCGAGCGCCGCGGCGATAGTCGAGCCGATCGCGTCCACAGCGCGCTGCAGCGGGTCGTCTGCGAGATGCGCATAACGCGCCGTAGTCGACGCTTGCGTGTGACCCAACAACTTCCCGATCACTGGCAAGCCAAGCGAAGCCCCCGCTCCAAAACTGGCAAACGAATGCCTCAAATCGTGCAAACGGACGCCATCGAGCCCAGCCTCGCGCCGGATCACCTTCCATGCATCGAACAAGCCCGATTTTGGGGAGTTCGGCTTCACGCCGGGGAAGATGTAAGGATTTCCTTCCAGGCGCGGCAGATCAGCGAGGATCGCCATCGCCGGCGCCGATAGATGTAGCGGCTTCTGGCCCGTCTTGCTGTCCGGTAAAAAGATCGCCCGGCGCTCGAAATCGACCCACTCCCATCGCGCATGCAGCACTTCGCGCAGGCGCGCGCCGGTCAGCAGCAAGAGCTTGATGGCCTGGACGCTATAGGCGTCGATGCGGCTGTTCTTTTCGATCCGGTCGAGCGCTTCGCCGAGCCTGGCGACTTCGTCGGACGTCAGGAAGCGCTGCCGAGATTGCTCGCGGAATCGCTCTACGCCCCTTGCCGGATTTGCGGTCGCCTCGACATGCCCGAGGCGCGCCGCCCAGCTCCACATTGAAGCGAAAATGGCAAGAGCCCGGTTTGCGAGAATCGGCGTTCCACGCATCGCAGAGCGCAGCGCCGCAAGATCGGCGCGGTTGACATCGACAAGCCGGCGCGAGCCGATCGCCGGCAAGATGTGCTTGGCGAAAATGCGTCGATACTCAGCGGCCGTCGCCGTCTTCTTCATTTGTTCGATGTGCGCGAGAAACTCGTCAGCGATCGCTTTGACCGTCTGCGCCGCCTTGCGCTCGCGCTTCTCCGCCGCCGGATCGTCGCCGAGCGCAACCCGGCCAAGGATGCGCGCAGCTTCAGCGCGCGCTTGCTCCGGCGTCAGCGAGCCGTGAACGCCGATCTTGACGCGCTGTGAACGGCCGTCGCGACGGAATTGCGCGACATAAGTCTTTTGGCCGGACGCCAACACATAGACGCCGAAGCCCTGAAGCGCCGTGTCCCATAGAAACTGTTGCGCCGGTCCCGGCGACCGCCATTCGAGCGCGTCGACCGTCCGCTTCGATATTTTCCCACGAGCCATTCTCTGACCCTGATAGCCTCGGATATAAGCAGGCTATAAGCAGTTGGGGGATATTTCAAGGAAGTCGGAAGAAACCTAATACGCTTGACAGCCAGGAAATCTGGGCGCTTATATATTCAGAGGAAGCGCAAGGAAGGCCGGTCAAACCGCTTTTTTCTGATAATCCTTCACGTCCGAGAATTTAACCGCGGGATTGCGCTCGGCGTCATAGTTGAGCTGGAACGCCGACGAACTCATGAAGACCGGCGCGCCGTCGAGATCGTCGGCGACGCTCGAACGGTTCGCGTCGATGAAGCTCTTTAGCTTCGCCGGTTCGTCGGACTCGATCCAGCGGCAGATGGCGAAGCGCGGCTGTTCATAGCGCGTCTGCAATCCATATTCGGCGTCAAGACGCGTCGCCAGCACGTCGAGCTGCAAAGCGCCGACGACGCCGACGATCGGACCCGAGCCGTCATGCGGCGTAAACACCTGCACGACGCCCTCTTCCGCAAGCTGCTGCAGGGCTTCACGCAGCTTTTTCGCCTTCATCGCGTCGCCGATCAGAATGCGGCGGAGGATTTCCGGCGCGAAGCTCGGCACGCCGCGAAAGATGATCTCCTCGCCTTCGGTCAAGGTGTCGCCAATTCGCAGTTGCCCGTGGTTTGGCAGGCCGACGACATCGCCCGCGTAAGCTTCGTCGGCGATCGAGCGGTCGCGCGCGAAGAAGAACTGCGGCGCATTGATCGGGATGTTCTTGCCGGTGCGCACAAGCTTCGCCTTCATGCCGCGCGAAAGCCTGCCCGAGCAGACGCGCATGAAGGCGATGCGGTCACGATGGTTGGGGTCCATATTCGCCTGAATCTTGAAGACGAAGCCGGTCATCTTCGGCTCCTTCGCCTCGACGAGACGCTTGTCGGCCTCCTGCGCGCGCGGGCTGGGCGCATATTCGGCCATGGCGTCGATGAGATCGCGGACGCCGAAATTGCGCAGCGCGCTGCCGAAGAAGACGGGCGTCAGATGGCCTTCGCGGAAGGCGGCAAGATCGAAGGGTTTGCTGCCTTCGTCCGCTAGCATCGCCTCTTCGCGCCATTCGTCCGCGCCGCCCGGCAGCAGCGTATCGAACAGCGGATCGTCGAGGCCGCTCGTCGCCAATTCTTCAGCGTCCTTGTCGAGCTGGCGGACGGTTTTGGTGGCGAATCGGTAAGTGCCGGCGAAGCTTTTGCCCGAACCGATCGGCCAGGTGATCGGCGTCGCGTCGAGCGCGAGAGTCTTTTCGATTTCGTCAATGAGGTCGAAAGGATCGCGCGCCTCGCGGTCGAGTTTGTTGACGAAGGTGACGATCGGAATGTCGCGCAGACGGCACACTTCGAATAGCTTGCGGGTGCGCGCCTCGATGCCCTTGGCGGCGTCGATCACCATCACTGCGGCGTCGACGGCGGAGAGCGTGCGATAAGTGTCTTCCGAAAAGTCCTCGTGGCCGGGCGTATCGAGCAGATTGAACACGCAGTCGGCATATTCGAAGGTCATCACCGAAGTGACGACCGAGATGCCGCGTTCGCGCTCGATGCTCATCCAGTCGGAACGCGTCTGCTGGGCGTTGCGCTTGGCCTTGACGGCGCCGGCAAGCTGAATCGCGCCGCCAAAGAGCAGCAGCTTTTCGGTCAGCGTGGTTTTGCCGGCGTCAGGATGCGAGATGATCGCGAAAGTGCGCCGCCGCGAGACGGGGTCGCGGGTGGTGGGAGTGCTCAAAGGTCGCTCGGGTCAGGAAGAGAAATCAGGCGTTCGACTTACCGAGAAGCGCCGTCGCCTGCAATCCCGCTCTTATTTCGAGAGCGGTGATGACCGGGTTTGGCGCGGCGATCCACGACAACGTCCCGCAGCATCGCCGCGTGGATGCCCGCGATAAGCGAGGGCGTAACGAGGACGCTGTTCAGCTCACCCGAAATCCCCTGCGAGCGCCGCGCGCGTCGTTTCCGACAGGACGCAGCCCTATCGCAGTAGTCGGGTTGAAAATGACGAGCTGCTAGAGCGCGCTGCGAAAAAGTGGGAACCGGTTTTTCG
>JBFXJV010000292.1:0-4822 GCA_050174515.1 Methylocystis sp. | reverse complement strand
AAAGGCATAATTTCAGGGAGTGATGTTGGAATCTTTCCCTGATGCAGCCGTGCGGTTTCCTGTCCCGTGACAGGATCTAGGTGCAGCCGGGTGAAATCGAGCGCCGACACGCCGGGCTTCGCGTCCATGCCTATTATCGCCGTGACGCCATATCCGACATAGACGGTGTTGACCTGCCCGTCGTGAACCAACGATTCGGCGCGCCGGGAGAGAGCCGCCATATCGAGTGGCCTTCCCGTCACGCGCGCTGGCCAAACATCGGGCGCGAGCCAGTGATTCAATTCCGCGTAGAACGCGAGCAGGCTTCCTGTTAGACCGACGACAATCAGGAAGCCCGCCATCGCGAGACCGGCCCAGCGATGCAGCAAAACGAGAGCCCTGCGCACGATCGCTACCACTCGAACCGAATCGTGCCTGTAGCTGTAAAAGGCTTCGCTGGCAGCACATTTAGGCGAGGATCCGTCGCGTAATTGTACCAAATGTCCGCCGACTCGTAATAGCGAGCATCCGTCATATTACGTAGATTGAGCTGCGCGGTGAGCCTGTGCCCCTCGATGAGCGTCGTATAGCTCGCGAAACCGTCGAGTCTTGCCCAACCTGGCAGCACAAAAGTGTTCTGAATGTCGCCCCAGAAATGGGTCTGCGCAGTAACGCCGCCGCCGACGCGCAAGCCAAGACCATCATCGCTAAAATCATAGACCGCGAAGATCTTTCCCGAATGGCGCGGCACATTGTTAAGGTGATTGCCAAGCAATCCGCTTCCGAACGGGTTCAAGAAATCTTTCGGACTGTCCGAAATGACTTTTGCGTCGGTATACGCATAATTGGCGACAAGGCTGATCTTTTCGGTAAGCCGACCAAGAACGTCGAGTTCTATGCCGCGGCTACGTTGCAGGCCGGCAAGCTTCACAGCTGACGGATCAGGCGATGCAAAATCGCGAGTCTTGATATTTTCTTTCGTGATCTGGAAGAACGCCAAGGTGGCCGAAAGTCCGGTAAAGGCTTCGGCTTTCAGACCGACTTCCCATTGCTTCGCTCGTTCAGGCGGCAGGGATTGTCCCGAAGCCGTCAACCCGTTGTTGGCGCCGAAAGATTGAGCGTAGTTCGCATAACCACTGAGTTGCGGCGTGAAGTCATACAGGACGCCGACCCGAGGACTCCAACCTGTGTCGACGCTATCCCGCGCTCGCAAACGTGCATTGATGGCGTCCTGCGGGCCGGCGTTAGGTCCGCGCGCGCGGCCTTGCACGACGTCGGCGACATCATATCGCGCGCCGACAAGAACATGCAATCTGTCGAACCAAGTGACCTGGTCCTGTATATAGAAGCCTTTTTGTCGTGTGAGCAACGACGAGAGACTCTTGAACCCCTGACCGGCGACAGCGTCCCAATAGCCGAATTGGGGGATAGTGCCATAGACCGGATAAAAAATATTAATAGGGTAAATTCGGCTACCCTCGGCGTAGACATAGTCGCGGTAGCTGTTGAAGTAATCCAGGCCCATCAGGAAATTGTGCGTGCCGTAAAGCGCGGTGAACTTTCCCACAAGATCTATGTTCGTCGAATAGGCGTCGCCTTTAAGGTTCTGGAATTGCGTGATGCGATCCAGGACGCCCGTCCCCAGATTGTAATTTATTGCCGTGACATTCGGCTTCCAGACCCATCCGTTTGTGTAGAGGAAGCGGTTTATGACTTTCCAGTCTTCGTTGAGATTTTGACGGAAGTTATAGCTGATCAGCGCCGATTCGGAGCGATCGCGCGGGTCGTTCGGCTCCTGAAAGGAACGGCTTAGTGGGATGGGCGCCGGCCAAGCGAAGATGAATGGAAGTCCAGTGTCGCTTTGCGCTTTAACTCCCAGATATTGAGCGTCGAAGGTCAATTCCGTCCATTCGGTGGGCCTGTAGCTGATCACTGGCGCGAGGAACACTCTGTCGCCGCCCTGGAATGGCCGCCAGGAGCCTTGATTTTGATATGCGCCTGTAAAGCGGTACGCGAGCCCTGGGGTGTTAGAGACGGGCGCCGTGAAGTCCCATTCAGTACGATAGTGATCGTAGGACCCAATCTGCTGATTGACTACATAGCGAGCGCGGTCTAGCGGCTGCTTCGTCACCATGTTGATTAGACCGCCGGGCTCCACACGACCGTAGAGGATCGACGATGGGCCCTTGACCACTTCGATCCGCTCGATATTCGCAGTGTCGGACATTCCCGCGTCGGCGTCCCCGGGAACTAGGAGAGCGTTACGATAGCGATTCGTGGTTTGAAACCCGCGGATGAAGAAGACATAAGCGGAAACGTCTGTGCTGAGACTGTGCACGCCGGAAACATTCTCGACGGCCTGCTGGAGAGTCGTGTCGGCCTGGTCGGTGATGACCTGCCGAGGCACCACCGCTATCGAAACCGGCGTTTCCTTGATCGGAACATCCGTCTTGGTCGCTGTGGTGGCGTTGGTCACGACGTAGCCCTGTGCGGGCGTCTTCATCGCGGTTGAGGCGGCGCCGGCTCCAGCGACGCTGGGCCCGGGACTCGATGGGCCAGAAACCGGCCGCCGTGGACGCGATCCGCCTACATCGATCGTAGGCAGCGACTGCTGCGCGAGAGAGGTCGTGGCGTAAAGCGTTAGTGTGAGCGCGCCGGCGGAGACGCCGCGCGTGATCAATGAGCGAAACATTTGGAATTCTCCGGCGCGGCGTCTTGGGCGCGCGAGCGAGGGAAAGCAGGCAAACCGGGGATTAGACCCCGCAGATCGGCGTCTTCAGGAAGCGCTCGGCGGCGCCTGCGAAGACCACGAGCTTGCCCAGCCGATCGGCGGCCTCGCCAATGAGCGGACGACATATCGCGCAATCGAAGGCTGTGGCGATATCGGCGACATCACGTTGGCTGAAAGCGACCGCCCAAGCGCCGCCGGCGCATCCAAGGCGCGCGCGCCACACAGGGCGCAGCATTGCGCCTGGACTAACTTTTTGACGGGCGTAGGCGTCTCGCCGCCTGCATCGATGCTGCAGGTTGCGCCGAGCAGCGCAGCGACTATCGGGGTCTTATCCGATGGATTTCTCGCGCCGGAGTGGGAGCCGGCTGCAGCGAACCCTTGGAATACGAGCAGAGTCAGGAGGCAAAATGCGAGAGTGCAGGCCAACAGCGATTGGCGACACTCTCCTCTCTTTCTCTCGGCTCGACATGTCATCAGTGTCGTCCTTCGCCGCAGCTTTCTTTCTCGGCGAGCCCTGCGAGGTTCGCGATGCGCCAACCGGGAGATTGGCGATCCTTTCGCATTGAGAGGTAGATGCGAAGAGTCTCGCGAAAGTTACGTGGCGGCGGAGGAGGAAAGAATGTAGCCGGTGTGGCAATAGCGCCACAGTCACCGTCTTGCGCCTGATGAAGCGAAGCAAGACGATCTTGCAATTGTTCGGCGCTTCAGTTCACATGCCATTCGCTGGGGATCAATGGGAGCGGCGCCCATGCGGATTCTGCTTGTGGAGGATAACAATGAACTCGCCTCTCGCCTGGCCAGGCGAATCAGGAGCGCGGGCTTTGTCGTCGATCACTTGGACACAGTCGAGGGCGCGGCTCTTGCCGTCGCCGGCTGCCCTTATGCCGTCGCCGTGTTGGACAGGCGGCTTCCTGACGGCGACGGACTGCGATTGATCCCGCATATTCGTGAGAAGCAGCCGGGCATTCGCATCCTGATTCTCACCGCGCTCGACGCCGTCGACGACAGAATTGAAGGTCTCGACGCCGGCGCCGATGATTATCTGACTAAGCCGTTCAATCTTGATGAGATGATGGCGCGGATTCGAGCCAGTCTGAGAAGGCCGGGCGGCGACCGCGCTCCCCCTGTAGTCCTCGGCAACCTATCATTTGATTTTGATGCGCGCGCCGTCACGGTTTCGGAGCGGCCTGTGGTGTTATTGCGCCGAGAACTCAAATTGCTGGAAGCGCTCGTGAGGCGCGCAGGCCGGATCGTGCCACGAGAGGCGCTTGTCGACGCCGTTTACGGATTTGAGGATGACGTGCAGCCGCACGCATTGACGACTCTCGCCTCGCGCTTGCGCGCGCGACTGCAGGAACTTGACGCAGGCGTGGAACTGCACGCGGTACGCGGCGTCGGCTACATGATCGCCAAAGACAAGCCCAAGAAGAGCATGTGACGTCTGATCCCTCGCTCGCGCGCCGCGTCGTCGGCCATCTCTTCGCCGCGCAGCTCTTTGCTTTTCTGCTCGGCGCCGCCCTCACAATGGGTCTGGAACTGGCCAAGGTCGCCTATTTCAGAACCTCGCTCGACGAATTCGCGACCTATCGCGTCAGCAATCTTGTCATCAGATCGCTGGCGAAGGGAGACGACGGAAACATCCGCATCACCCCAATCCCTGCGCTCGTCTCCGAACTCGAACGCACCCCGCAACTGAAATTTGCCGTCTTCGACGAAGCGCGTAAGCCACTCGTTGGATCATCCCCGGAGCTTGTTTCGACCCTGATCAAGACGGGCGTCATCCAAATCACAGCCGCGCATTTGCATTTCAATCTTCCGGAAGACCTCGAGACGATGCCGCTCGGCTATATGGAACGCCGATGGACGCCATTCGGCTGGTTTCACGTCGCCATCTATCGTCAGAAATTTAGATGGGACGACGTTTTCGGATATATGATCGACGCAATCGCGTGGATGGCGGTCTATCTCGTCGCGATCGTTTTCCTGTCGGCGGCCGCCGCATGGTTTGCGGTGCGCAGGGGTTTGTTGCCGCTGCGCGCCGCCGCGCGCCAGGTAGAGAACATTGATCTCGATACGCTCGATCAAGCCATCGTGGCCAGGGACGCGCCTCTG
>JBFXJV010000291.1:0-4871 GCA_050174515.1 Methylocystis sp. | reverse complement strand
ATCAGCAGGTGCTTGACGCCCAGCCCGGCCGCATCCGGTAATCGCCTCAGCCTTGCCGCGGCTTGAAACTTCGTCGGCGCGAGAAAATATAGGCTCTATCCCCGTGCGCCATCGGAGATGCGCATGCGCCACTGGACGCCTACCTTCGACTTCGATCTCGGCGACGTCGCCGACCGCGTGCGCAGCGCGACTGAAGCCTTCGCGACGGCGGAAATCGCGCCGCTGGCGCAGCAGATCGACGCGCAAAACGCCTTCCCCTCGGACCTTTGGCCCAAGCTCGGCGCGCTCGGCGCCCTGGGACTGACCGTTCACGAGCGCTACGGCGGCTCGGGAATGGGCTATCTGGAACATGTCCTGGCCATGGAGGAAATCAGCCGCGCTTCGGCTTCGGTCGGATTGTCCTATGGGGCGCACTCCAATCTTTGCGTCAACCAGATTCACCGTAACGGCTCCGAAGAACAGAAGCAGCGCTATCTGCCGCACCTCGTCGCCGGCCGTCATGTCGGCGCGCTGGCGATGTCGGAGCCCGGCGCCGGGTCCGACGTCACCGACATGAGGCTCAGCGCGATCAAGCGCGGCGATCGTTACCTGCTCAACGGCAGCAAGATGTGGGTGACGAATGGTCCCGACGCCGACGTCGTGATCATCTACGCCAAGACGGACCCTGGCGCAGGGCCGCATGGCATCACCGCCTTTATCGTCGAGCGGGCGTTTCGAGGCTTTTCTTCCGGCGCCAAGCTCGACAAGCTCGGCATGCGCGGCTCCAACACCTGCGAACTCCTGTTCGAGGACTGCGAGGTTCCGGAAGAAAACGTGCTTGGCCTGCCCGAACGCGGCGTGAATGTGCTGATGAGCGGCCTCGATTACGAGCGCGCGGTGCTTGCCGGCGGACCTCTGGGAATCATGCAGGCCTGTATGGATGTCGTGCTGCCCTATGTGCATGAACGCAAGCAGTTCGGTCACCCGATCGGCGAGTTCGAGCTGATGCAGGGCAAGCTCGCCGACATGTATACCGCGGTCATGGCGACGCGCGCCTATGTCTATGCGGTCGCGAAGGCGTGCGATCGCGGCCGCGTGGCGCGAAAGGACGCGGCGAGCGCAATATTATTCGCGGCCGAGCGCGCGACGTGGATGGCGCTGGAGGCCATTCAGTGCCTCGGCGGCAACGGCTATATGAATGACTATCCGACCGGCAGATTGCTGCGCGACGCCAAGCTCTACGAGATTGGCGCCGGAACGAGCGAAATCCGGCGCATGTTGATCGGGCGCGAACTCTTTCAGGAGACGGCCTGACTTTGGACTGAGCACATGCCCCGCCTCGACAGCCTTGTGAATTCGAAAGACGCGGATTACGCGAAGAATTTTCAGTTCATGGCCGAGCGGGTCGCGGAGCTGAAGCGGATTGCGGGGAAGATTCGCCTCGGCGGCGACGCGGCGGCGCGCGAACGCCATCTCGCGCGCGGGAAAATGCTGGCGCGTCAGCGCATCGACGCGCTCATCGATCCCGTGTCGCCCTTTCTCGAAGTCGCGCCATTCGCCGCGCATGACATGTATGACGGGCGCGTCGCGGCGGCCGGAGTCGTCGCTGGCGTGGGCTGCGTGCGCGGGCGCGAATGCATGATCGTGGCCAATGACGCCACGGTCAAAGGCGGCGCCTATTTTCCCCTGACCGTGAAGAAACATCTTCGCGCCCAGGAGATCGCGGCTCAGAACAATTTGCCGTGCCTGTATCTGGTCGACTCCGGCGGCGCCAATCTGACGAATCAGGAAGAGGTTTTTCCCGACCGCGACCACTTCGGCCGCATTTTCTATAATCAGGCGACGATGTCTTCGCGCGGCGTTGCGCAGATCGCGGTCGTCATGGGTTCCTGCACCGCCGGCGGCGCCTATGTCCCGGCGATGTGCGACGAAACCATCATTGTCCGCAATCAAGGCGCGATATTTCTGGCGGGGCCGCCGCTCGTCAAAGCGGCGACCGGCGAGGTGGTGAGCGCCGAGGAGCTCGGCGGCGCCGAGGTGCATTGCCGTCGTTCCGGCGTCGCCGATCATTGCGCCGAGAATGACGCGCATGCCTTGGAGATCGCGCGGAATATCGTCGGCAATCTCGGACCTGCCGGGACCATGGAGGTTCCGGTGAGGCGGCCTGCGGAGCCTTACTACGACCCAGCCGAAATCTACGGTCTGTTGCCGCAGGATCCGCGAAAGCAGTTCGACATACGCGAGGTGATCGCGCGCCTTGTCGACTCCAGCGAATTTGACGAATTCCGCAAGCTCTTTGGTCCGTCGCTGGTGACGGGTTTCGCGCACATCCATGGCTATCCCGTCGGGATTGTGGCCAACAATGGCGTGTTGTTTCCCGAGAGCGCCCAGAAGGGCGCGCATTTCATTGAGCTGTGCGTACGGCGCAAAACGCCTCTGCTCTTCCTTCACAACACCACCGGCTTCATCGTCGGCGCGAAATATGAAAGCGCGGGGGTCGCCAAGGAAGGCGCGAAAATGGTGACGGCGGTGGCGACGGCCGCTGTTCCCAAGCTCTCGATCATCGTCGGCGGCAGCTTCGGCGCCGGCAATTATGCGATGTGCGGACGCGCCTACGCGCCGCGATTCCTGTGGATGTGGCCTGGCGCGCGTATTGGCGTCATGGGCGGAGAGCAGGCGGCAAGCGTGCTGACCCGCGTCAAGCGGGAAGCCATGGAGAAACGCAAGATGGAATTTTCGGCGGCCGAGGAGGAAGAATTCGCCCGTCCCATTCGCGAACAATATGAGCGCCAAAGCCTGCCGCTCTATTCGAGCGCGCGGCTTTGGGACGACGGCGTCATCGATCCGCTCGACACGAGACGAACCATCGCTCTCGCCCTATCTTTTGCGCTGAAGGCGCCGATCGAGGAGACGCGCTTCGGCCTGTTCCGCATGTGAGCGAAGTTTCATGACAGCCTTGCTGCAATCGATCGACGCGAAGGGCGTGGCGACTTTGACGCTTAATCGGCCTGAGAAGCGCAACGCCCTCGACTCCGAGCTCATCGGCCTGATCAAGGACGCGGTCGAAGCATTCGACGCGCGCGCCGACATTCGAATCATTACCCTCGAAGGCGCTGGCGACTATTTTTGCGCCGGCGGCGATATCGGTTCGATGATCCGCGTCGCGCGGAACTCGCCGAACGCAAATGAACAGGACGCTTTGGCGCTCGCGCGAATGCTGCATGCTCTGGATACGGTATCAAAGCCCACGATCGCCCTGGCCAAGGGCGTCGTGGTCGGCGGGGGCGTTGGGCTGCTGGCGTGCTGCGATGTCGTCATCGCCGCCGATGACGCGTCTTTCTCGCTCAATGAGGTCCGGCTCGGATTGCTTCCGGCGATCGTCTCGCCCTTTCTCATCCGAGCGATGGGCCTGCGGCAGTTGCGCCGATATGCTTTGACGGGGGAGCGGTTCTCCGCCGCCGAGGCGCAGAGGCTGGGTCTCGTTCATCGCGTGACGCCAAGATTGGAGCTCGGCCTGGCGCATGGAGCCGCCGTCGCCGATTTGCTGCGCGGCGCGCCGGACGCGCAGGCGGATGTGAAGAGTTTCTTAGCGGAATGCGATGGTCACGGCGTCGAGGCGGAGCTCTTGCGCGAGGCCGCGCATCGACTTGCGGCGCGAAGATCCAGCGCCGAGGCGCAGGAAGGTCTTTCCGCATTTCTCGAAAAACGCCAGCCAAACTGGAATGCGGCCGATTGAGATGATGCGCAAGCTCCTCATCGCGAACCGCGGCGAGATTGCTTGCCGGATCATCAGGACCGCCAAAAGGCTGGGTGTCGCGACAGTCGCCGTCTATTCCGAAGTCGATGCGCATGCGCTGCATGTCGAACTGGCCGATGAAGCCTATTTTCTCGGACCGGCCCCGGCGCGCGAAAGCTATCTGTCGATCGAAAAGATCATCGATGTCGCGAAGCGTTCCGGGGCCGACGCGATACATCCCGGCTACGGCTTTCTTTCCGAGAACGCGGATTTCGCTGAAAGCTGCGCGGCGAATGGATTGATCTTCGTTGGACCGCCGCCGCGCGCAATGCGGCTGCTTGGCGCAAAGAGCGCCGCCAAGGCGGCGATGGCGGAGGCGGGGGCGCCCGTAGCGCCTGGTTCAAGCGGCGGCGATGACGCCGAACTTACCGAAGCCGCGCGCGCCATCGGCTTTCCGCTGCTCGTCAAGGCCTCGGCCGGAGGCGGCGGCAGGGGCATGCGCATCGTTCGTGCACCCGAAGAAATGGGCGCCGCGCTCGAAAGCGCCCGGCGCGAAGCGCGCGCCGCCTTTGGCGACGACGCGCTGTTCGTTGAAAAATATTTCTCCGGCTATAAGCATGTGGAGATCCAAATCTTCGCCGACTCGCATGGCGACGTCATATCCTTTTTCGAGCGCGACTGCTCCTTGCAGCGCCGGCGCCAAAAAATCCTCGAAGAAACGCCGGCGCCCGGTCTGACGCGGTCGCTGCGCGCACAGATGAGCGACGTCGCGGTCCGAATTGCGCGCGCGGCAGGCTATGTCGGCGCCGGCACGGTCGAATTTCTGGTCGGCGACGACCATTTCTATTTTCTCGAAATGAACACGCGGCTGCAGGTCGAACATCCTGTCACCGAGATGGTTTCCAACCAGGATCTCGTCGAATGGCAGCAGCGCATCGCCTGTGGCGCGCCGCTTCCCTTGACCCAGAATGATCTGTGGCTGAGCGGCTGCGCGATCGAGGCGCGAATCTGCGCCGAAGACCCCGCCCGCGGGTTCGTTCCCTCGGCTGGCGAACTCATTCACCTTCGGGCGCCGCAGCGCGCGGCTTTCCTGCGCATCGACTCTGGCGTTCGCGCCGGGGATCGCGTCACGCCCTATTATGACTCGCTCCTGGCC
>JBFXJV010000290.1:0-4889 GCA_050174515.1 Methylocystis sp. | reverse complement strand
TTTCGACTGAAGGATTGTCGAGATTGCGCGTCGGCGGCGCGAGATTGGCCTGCATCGCCAGGATCGAATAGATCGCCTCGACGGCCCCCGCGGCGCCGAGCAGATGGCCGATCGCCGATTTGGTCGACGACATGGCGAGCTTGGGCTCGACATTGCCGAGGAGACGCTCAACCGCCTTGAGTTCGATCTCGTCGCCGAGCGGCGTCGACGTGCCATGGGCGTTGACGTAGTCGATGTCCTCGACCGAAGCGCCTGCACGCTTCAAGGCCGCTTTCATACAGCGATAGGCGCCGTCGCCGTCCGGCGTCGGCGCAGTGATATGATAGGCGTCGCCCGACATGCCGTAGCCGATCAGTTCGGCGTATATTTTCGCGCCGCGCGCCTTGGCGTGCTCATATTCCTCGAGCACGACGCATCCGGCGCCTTCGCCGAGCACGAAGCCGTCGCGATCCTTGTCATAGGGGCGCGAGGCGGCTTCGGGACGATCGTTGAAGCCGGTCGACAGCGCGCGGCACGCTGCGAAGCCCGCGACGCCGATACGATTGACCGGCGATTCGGCGCCGCCCGCGACCATCACGTCGGCGTCGCCCATGGCGATGATGCGCCCGGCGTCGCCGATAGCGTGCGTGCCGGTCGCGCAGGCCGTCACCACAGCGTGATTGGGGCCCTTGAGGCTATGCATGATCGACACATAGCCGGCGGCAAGATTGATGATTCTGCCTGAGACGAAGAAGGGCGAAACGCGACGCGGCCCCTTCTCTCGCAAGGTGACGGAGGTTTCGTATATGCCGCCGAGGCCGCCGATGCCTGAGCCGATCAGAACGCCGGTGGCTTCTTGCTTCTCCGGCGTATCGGCGACCCAACCGGCGTCTTTGAGCGCCTGCGTCGCTGCGCTTGCGCCATAGATGATGAAATCATCAACCTTGCGCTGCTCTTTCGGATCGAACCAGTCGTCGGGATTGAACGAGCCGTTCTTGCCGTCGCCGCGCGGCACGACCGCGGCGATCTGACAGGCCAGATCGGAGACCTCAAATGTGTCGATACGCTTGAAGCCGCATTCCCCGGCGGTGAGACGGCGCCAGTTCGCCTCCACGCCGCAGCCCAAAGGAGATACGACGCCAAGACCGGTGACGACCACCCTGCGCATGGCTCTACTCTCAAACTTTACAGTTATCTAAAACGCCAGCGACGGCGAACCCTCGGCAGAGGAGTCGCCGCACGCATGGACCTCGCTCGGTTCGTCAGGCGGCCTTCGCCTTTTCCAGGAACTTCACCGCATCGCCCACGGTGAGAATCGTCTCGGCGGCGTCATCGGGACTCTCGACGCCGAATTCTTCCTCGAAAGCCATGACGAGTTCGACGGTATCGAGCGAATCGGCTCCCAGATCGTCAATGAAATTCGCTTTGTCGACGACCTTGTCGGCTTCTACGCCGAGATGCTCGACAACAATCTTTTTCACGCGCTCGGCGACATCGCTCATTTTATTTGATCCCTGTCTGCGTTTGGGCGCCTCTCGCGCCTTATGGCGACCTGGAGCGAGCCGTCTGGCGCGCTCCATGATCGCCACTCATCCCTTGAACTTGCAATCGCTCGCCGACCGCCCTGATGTGCGCAAGACGCTCGGCAGGACGCTTGGCGGCTTGCGCCCCGGGCTGAAATCGCGGCGCGACGCCGCCCCTCAGCGGCGAGGGTCTGGTAGCATACTTCCCCGAACATGGCGAGAGGGTGCGCGAGGCGTTGCGACGCCGGTTTTCAAGGACGCTTTGCAGAGCACAAACTGAGGCGATTGGCTGAAAACATCAAATCATCGCCATGCCGCCGTTGACGTGCAGGGTCTGTCCGGTGACGTAACCCGCCTCTTCGCTTGCGAGATAGACGCAGGCGGCGGCGACGTCGGCGCCGGTTCCAAGCCTTCCGGTCGGGACCATGCGCAGGATCGATTCCTTCTGCGCGTCGGTCAGCGCATCGGTCATCGGGCTCTCGATGAACCCCGGCGCGACGCAATTGACCGTCACGCCGCGCGAAGCGACTTCCGCCGCGAGCGATTTCGACATGCCGATCATGCCGGCCTTGGCGGCGGCGTAATTGCCCTGCCCGGGATTGCCGGTCACGCCGACGACGGAAGTGATCTGAACGATCCGGCCGAAGCGCTTTTTCATCATCCCGCGCAGCGCCGCGCGCGAGAGGCGAAAGGCAGACGTCAGATTGACGTTGAGAACGGCGTCCCAGTCTTCGTCCTTGAGGCGCATGAACAGCATGTCGCGGGTGATGCCGGCGTTGTTGACGAGAATGTCCAACCCGCCCATCGCCGCCTCGGCCGCCGGCACGAGCTTCTCGGTCTCGTCCTTTTGCGAAAGGTCGCAGGGCAAAACATGCGTGCGGCCGTTCAATTCGCCGGCAAGCGCCTCGAGCGCGTCCTGCCTGGTGCCGGAAAGCGCCACGGTCGCGCCGGCCGAATGAAGCGCGCGCGCGATCGCCGCGCCGATCCCGCCGCTCGCGCCCGTGACCAGCGCCGTCTTGCCGTTAAGATCGAACATGTTCCCTTCTCCTCCCGCTCGATATCGCGAGCCTTATAGCTCAGCTGGAGGGAGTGGCCTTTTTTCGGCCGCGGTTCAACGCCACAGCTCGCCGTTCTGGCGCGGCGGGGACCTCGGTGAAGCTGCCCAGAAGCGGGAAAAATCGGGGCAAGCTCGGCTTCGTTTTCGCAAACGTCGGATTCGAGACTGAATTGCCCAGACTGCGCATTGGAAAACGCCTAAAATTCCGATGTGACCCAACTGCAACAGTAGAAATCTTTTGGCTCTTTGGAGCCGGATTTTACCTTCTGTTTGTTGTTTCCCGCGAGATTTTTGACCACACTCCGCCGTGCTTGGGGGTCAGCGTCCTCGAACGTCCGAAAGAGTCACAGGACTGACGCGCACCTATTAATTTAAGTTGGCTCGAACTGAAGGATAAAGAGATGAAGACAGCGATCTCGGCCTTGGCTCTGGCGACGGCGCTTTTCGCCGGCGCTGCGAGCGCAGCCGACCTCCCCTCCCACAAGGCGCCTCCGCCTTATATCCCCCCGCCGCCGATCATGACCTGGACCGGGTTCTACGCCGGTCTTAACCTGGGCGGCGGCTTCCTCGCCTCCAACTCGTCCAACCAGGGCTGGAACTGGGGCTGGAATAACGGCAACAACAGCAGCGGCGGCGTCGTCGGCGGCGGCCAGATCGGCTACAACTTCCAGGTCACGCCGATGTTCGTCATCGGCGCCGAGACCGACTTCCAGGGCACGAGCATCGGCTCTGGCGGCGGCAACAACAACTGGTGGTTCGGCGGCGGCGGCGGCGCTTCGGCCCGCCTCAACTGGTTCGGCACGGTTCGCGGCCGCGTCGGCATCACGCTGCTGAGCCCGCAACTGCTGGTCTACGGCACGGGCGGCTTCGCCTATGGCGAAGTGCAGCGCAACGGCTGGTGGAACCAGAACAGCGCCGTGCAGACGGGCTGGACCGCCGGCGGCGGCGCCGAGTGGATGTTCTTCCCGAACTGGTCCGCGAAGGTCGAGTATCTGTATACGCAGATCAGCGGCACCGGGAACAACAACAACTGGGGTTGGGCGTTCAATCCTGGCTGGGGCCTCAACAACGTCAACAACCGCACGCGCTTCCACACGATCCGCGCCGGCATCAACTACCACTTCAACTTCGGCTCTCCGGCGCCGGTGTTGGCCAAATACTAAGCTTGCCAATCGGCTTCACCGCCGAGGGAATGGGCCCGGTCCTCGCGACCGGGCTTTTTCTTTTGTCTCGTTTTCCGGGCCGTTACGCGAAGGCGCGATAGGCCTCGAAATCGGCGGGCGCGCCGACTGATATGCCGGCGGCCTGCGGCGCGATACGCTTCAACAGGCCCGCCAAAACCTTGCCCGACCCGCATTCGACGAATTTCGTTACGCCGTGATCGGCCATATAGGCGACGCATTCGCGCCAACGCACCGCGCCGGTGACCTGCTCGACGAGCAGTCGGCGGATCGCCTCGGGGTCCCTGACCGGCTCAGCCGTCACATTGGCGACGACGGGCGCGCGCGGCGCGCCGATCGCCGCGCCGGCGAGCGCTTCGCGCATTGCGTCCGCGGCGGGCTGCATCAGCGCGCAATGGAAGGGCGCCGAGACCGGCAGCAGCACCGCGCGCCTGATCCCCTTTTCCCTGGCGACGTCGATCGCCTTTTCGATCGCTCCCTTCGCGCCAGAAAGGACGACCTGTCCCCCGCCATTGTCATTGGCGACCTGGCAGACGCCATTCGCAGCCGCTTCTTCCGCGATGGCGCGCGCCTGGTCGAGCTCGGCGCCGAGCAGCGCCGCCATCGCCCCCTCGCCGACCGGAACCGCCTTCTGCATCGCGTCGCCGCGAATGCGCAGCAGCCGCGCCGTGTCGGAGACGGTCAAGGCCCCCGCGGCCGCAAGCGCCGAATATTCGCCAAGCGAATGGCCCGCGACGAAGGCCGCGTCCCGCGCGAGATCAAGGCCGCATTCAGCCTCCAGGGCGCGGATCGCCGCGAGCGACACCGCCATCAGCGCCGGCTGGGCGTTGGCGGTCAGCGTCAACTCGGTTTCAGGGCCTTCGAACATGAGCGTCGAAAGCGGTTGCGACAGAGCGTCGTCGACCTCGGCGAAAACAGCGCGCGCCGGCGGAAAAGCGTCATGAAGCGCCTTTCCCATGCCGACCGCCTGAGAGCCCTGACCCGGAAAAATGAAAGCCTTCGCCATGCGTAACCGCCCTCGCTCTTTTTTATTATGCCGCCGCGAGTGGCATTGCACGGTCCGGCGTGTCAAGTTGGCGCTCGCAAAGCGCTGGAGCGGGAGATGGGCCAAGAGACATGCGATTGCGGCGCGGGGCGCTTTGATCGACG
>JBFXJV010000289.1:0-4897 GCA_050174515.1 Methylocystis sp. | reverse complement strand
GGACGCGACCGCCAGCAGACTCTGGAAGCGGGACTGAAGGCGGCGGGCCATCGGGTCGCCGCCGTGGAGGTTTACGAAGCGCGCGCGGCGAACGCGCTCTCGCAAGAAGCGGTCGATGCGTTCGCCGCGGGCGAGATCGACGCGGTTCTCCATTATTCCCGCCGCAGCGCCGAGATTTTTCTCGCGCTCGCGGCGGCAAGCGGAATTTTGGAGAAGGCGCGCGCCACCTTGCATTTCGCTTTGTCTCAGGATGTCGCGCAGCCGCTTGTTGACGAGGATATTCTAAATGTCGGCGTCGCCGAACGGCCAGACGAGGAACATTTGCTGGGACTGCTCCCGAGGCGAGTTGATTGAAGAGGCGTCGTCCAGAGAAAATGAGGGAGAAAACAATGTTTCGATCGGCGCCTCTTTCTTTCCTGGTCTTGATCGCACTTCATCCATTCGCTCTGGCGCAGGACGTCGGGGCGCGCTGCGCCAGGACCGGAAACGACGACAAGGCGAAGCCCATTCCCGCCGCGCTTGTTCCGCACGCCCGTCAACTTTTCGGCTTTTCGAAAGAGACGCCGAACGCCTTCATTCGCAATGGGACGAGCTATCGCTGCATGGACGGCAAGGCCTGGCTCTGCAATGTCGGCGCGAATCTGGTCTGCGGCAAGGCGAACGCCTCGAAAAGCCTGCCGCGGGCCACAGCCTTCTGCAAGGACAATCCCGGCTCGGACATGATCCCGATGGCGGCGACGGGTCACGACACGATCTACGAGTGGAAATGCGTCGGACCGCAAGCGCAGATCGTACGCCCTATCGTCGCCGTCGACCCGCGCGGCTTCATCGCCGAGAATTGGAAGCCTCTCGATTAGCGTGCATTGCTCGCCGATGCGCGGGCAACGCTCTTTAGACGCTCCTTGGGCGCGTCACGCCACCCTCGCGTCGCGCAGTCGGCTCTCTTCTCTGTAGCGTCAGCCGCGTACGAACACGCCCTGACCGTTGGCGTTGAAATAGTCGATGATGACGCTCGTCGCCTTTTCTTCCCCGCTTCGGGAAAACCTCACCGGACTGAGGCCGCTGGCGTTTTCTCCCCTCGGTTGGAAGGTGAAAATGTCGCCCGAATAATGATGCAGCGGATAGGAGGTCGACGCCGGACCGAGAGTAAGCGAAAGCCCTTCCGCCGTCTCGACGACTCCGATCGGCCCGTAAAGCGGATTGCGGTAGACGCCGAGATAGGTCGAGCGCGGCCCCAGCGGCGGCGCGATGGCCAGCGGCTTTGCGTAATCCGCGTCCAGACCGTAGGTCGGCTCCGCCATTTTCGCGAAGGCCTCTCCAAAAAGCGCGAGCCAGTCCCGTTCGATCTTCCCTGTCAGGACCAGATCGAGGAAGCTGCGGCAAATCGTTTCCGGCGCGCCGACCGGCGCGGAATTGCTTAGCACGACGATGCCAAATCGCTCGGCCGGCATGATGTAGACGCAAGTCGACGCGCCAAGGGAAAATGCGCCGGAGTGGCTCCAGCGCATGCGCGCGGGACCGCCATAGTCGATGTCCCAGCCGAGCCCGTAAAAGGTCGGCGCGCGCATCGGATCATGGGCTGGGCCAGTTGCGATATGCGGGAAATGCGTTTCAGCGAGCGCCTCCGGCTTGAAGATTTCGCGGCTGTCGAGGGCGCCGCGTCCAAGCTGCAATCGTACCCATGTCGCCATGTCGCGCGCCGACGCCGACGCGCCGCCAGCGGGCGCCTGGGCGTCGGGATTTCGCTGTTCGCCGACCACCCATTTGCCGCCGCGCCGCACATGGCCGAAGGCGCGATTTTTCTGCGCAACGAAATCGGCATGCCGAGAGCTGGCGCTCGCCATTCCGAGCGGCGCATAGAGACGTTCGTTGGAAATATCTTCCCACGACTTTCCTGCAGCGTTCGCCGCCGCGAACGCCGCCGCGGAAAATCCGGCGTTGTTGTAGGCGTAATGGGTGCGAAAGCTCGTGTCCGGCTTGATGAAGCGCAAGCGGCGAATGATCTCGTCGCGGCCATAGCCGATGTCCTCGACGAGATCGCCTGCATGGTCGGGAAGACCGCTGCGATGGCAGAACATGTCGCGCAGCGTGATCTCACGCGTCACCCACGAATCGCTCATCGCAAAGTCCGGCAGGCTCCGCACGATCGGATGGTCCCATGAGACGACGCCGTCGCCGACAAGTCCCGCGACGACAGTGGCGGCAAGAGGCTTCGACAGCGAAGCGAGCTGAAAGACGGTGTCGGGGTCGACGCGATCCGCAGCGTCAGCTCGGCGCAGACCGAATCCCTTCAGGTAGAGCACCCGGTCCGGCGCAACCACGGCGACAGACATTCCGGGAATGCCGGTCTTTTTCATGACGGCGACGATGAGCGCGTTGAGAGCGCTGAGATGTTTCTCAGTCGGTTCTTGGACGGGCGATGCCGCAGGTTTCGTCTTGGCGAAGGCCACGGGGCTCAACAACCCGAGTCCCGATGCGAGCAGAGCGGATCGTCTGGTGAAGGACATATTAGATCTCCGCGCGCGCTTGCGTGTCTACAATAGCGCGTAATCAGCGCTCCGCCAGAGCCCAGCCGATCAGCACCATGACCGGCCCGACGATCGCCTGCCCGGCGACGCGCGACGGCAAATCTGCGATCGTGCCTTTGACGATGCGCTCCTGCGGGGTCGAGGCGCGCTCAATCAGGAAGGCGGGCATATCATGCGACATGCCCTCCTGGAGCAGACGACGCGACAATTCAGGCAGCGTCCGGTTGCCCATATACACTGCGGTGGTGGCGCGTTCGTCGGCGAGCGCGCCCCAGTCGAAATCCTCGGGAAATTCGCCGTCCTTGGTGTGCGCGGTGATGAATTGCAGACGTCGCGCCGTCTCGCGATTGGTCAGCGACGCGCCGATTGCGGCGGCGCCGGCGCAGGCGGCGGTCACGCCCGGAACGATCTCGATTGAAAAGCCTGCGTCGCGCAGTGCGGCGATTTCCTCGTTCGCGCGGCCGAAGATGAGCGGATCTCCGCCTTTCAGCCGCACGACATTCTTGCCCTCGCGCGCAAGTTCGACAAGCAGAGCGCTGATTTCTTCCTGGCGCACGGATGGCGCGTAGCCGCGCTTGCCGACATTGATCCGCGTCGCTTCGCGGCGGGCGAGATCGAGAATGCTCGCCGGAACCAGATCGTCGAACAGCACGACATCTGCGCCGGCGAGCGCGCGCATGCCTTTCAAGGTGAGGAGTTCGGGATCGCCGGGCCCTGAGCCGACGAGCGTGACGCGTCCGCGCGCCGTAGTCTCGGCGCCGGCGCGCGCCTCTTCGATCAACGCCACGCGGTCTTCGTCCAGCGGCTTTCGTTCGATTTCGCGGAAGGCGAGCCGCGTAAACCGGCGCCAGAAGTCGCGCCGCGCCAGAAAGTCCAGTCCCGACGCGCGCACCAGCGGCCGCCAGACCTGCGCCGCGCGCGCCCAGGCCTGGAATGTCGCCGGCACCAGCGTCTCGATCCGGCCGCGCACCGCCTGGGCGAAAACCGGCGATGCGCCGCCGGTCGAAACGCCGATCACGAGCGGCGAGCGATTGACGATGGCGCCCATGATGAAATCGCTGAGCGCCGGCCGATCGGCAAGATTGAGCGGCGCGCCGGCCAGGCGCGCCCATTCATGCGCCTGTTGCGCGAGTGCGTTGTCCTCGATCGCGCCAAGCGCCATCGCCGCTCCAACGAAATCGTCCGACTCGATATCGCGCGCATGGAAGGAAACATTGTCGCGCGCGCGCGTGATATCGCGAAGCTTTTCGCAGGCTTCCTTCGCGAAAACGTCGACCTGGGCGCCGGTCGCGGCCGCCAAATCGACCTTCCAGGCCGCCGCTTCGCCGCCGCCGATGACGATGACGCGTCGTCCGGCCAGCGCATAGAACACCGGCAGCGTCGCCAGCGGCTGCATCAGATCGGCGGATATTTCGTCGGGTTTGCGGGTCACGGCGTCCTAGGTGCAGTCTCAGCGGGCGCGGCGCAAGAGCTAAGCCCCTCCGGGATTTGGACTGCGGACGCGCTGCTCGGGGCAAGGCGAGGATTGGCGCGGCAGGAATAATCCATTCCGCGCCAATCGGCGAGCCTCAAGAGCGGGCGCCGTTAGAATCTAGCATTCAGAGTGACATATGCGGCGCGCGGCGCCCCGGGCGTGATGTTGTTGTTGTTGTGCGCGAACACATAATATCGCGCGCCCGCCAAATTCTCGACGTTGAGCTGCCCCGAGACATTCTCGCTCAGCTTGACGAACAGGGCGGCGTCCACGCGCGCGTAACCGGGCACGACGACGAAATTGTCGATGGCCGGATAGAACTTGGAATTGTAGACGACGCCTGCGCCTACGCCCAGAACGCCGGGACCTGCGTCAAAGAATGAAGAAACGTCGTATTTGTTCCAGAAGGAAAACGTATTTCTGGGAACGGAGGGATTGGTCTTGCCGACGTCAGTGAAGAACGGCGTCCGCAAGGTCGGCGTTCTGTCGGTGCTGACGACGCGCGCGTCCTGATAGCCGTAGCCGAGCGAAATCTCCCACTGGTCGGTGACATTCCCGACGAGCCCGAGTTCCGCGCCCTGCGTCCTCGTGTCAGCAAGAATGGACGTCGTCGCGTTGACCGTAAGCTGCTGATTTGAACGATTGAGCTGATACAAAGCGCCGGTGAAGAGCAAGGCGGGCAATAGCTGCGCTTTGAATCCGACCTCAAAATTCTCGAAGCCTTGCGGCGCCAGATTGGCGACGGTCGGAAAGAGCACGTTGAACTGGTCTCCCGCCACGGGCAGGAAGCTCCGTGAATAGGAGCCATAAAGCGAAAGATTTTCGATCGGTTTGAAGACGAGGCCGAAGCGCGGCGACCATACGTTGTCGACGCGACGCAGCTGGCCTCTGAAAT
>JBFXJV010000288.1:0-4914 GCA_050174515.1 Methylocystis sp. | reverse complement strand
CGAAATACATGATGCGCCGAGGCGATTCGTCGCTCAGCAAATGCATGACCCAGTCTTCGAGCAGATCGAGCCGGTTCATTTCGGTAAAAATCTTGAACCATCCCCGCACGACGGCTTGAGTGTCGGCGAGATGCGCCGCCGGGTCGTCCATGGCGTAGCGGTCGCCGTTGACGAACAGGCCGCGAGGCTTCAGCGCGCGGAAAATCTCGGACACGACGGCGTTACGGTAATCGTCAGCGAAGTTGTGGATCGCGTAATTCGAAATGACGACGTCGATGCTCGCATCGTGCAAGGCGCGCAATGCCGCGAGCGCATCGGCTTCGACAAATTTGACGCGGCCCGCAGCGGCGTAATCGGCGAGATTGACGCGCGCCTGAGCGAGCATTTCGCCGGCGCTGTCGACCGCAGTGAGCTTGAGGCCGTCGCATGCGGAGAGCGCCGCCAGCGTGCTGATCCCAGTTCCGCAGCCGATCTCGAATCCCCCGATCGGACCCGCGCCGCGACGCCATTCGGCGACCTCTTCTCCGACCATCTTGGCGAGCACGGGCGCGTTTGGACACAGTCGCCGCAGCACGTCATATTCGGCGCCGATCGGCCCAGTGAAAGGATTATCTTGCAAGGCGGACATGAAGGCCGTTCTTCCATATCGCGCAAGCGCCTGCAAGGCCGCTTCTTTCCTTGCCGGCGACGCCATGATAGCGAGACGCGAGCACTTGCCAAGAGATGGCTATGACGCAGGCATCACGCAATGAGATGCGAGCGGGCGCAGACGCGGCGTTGAGCGACTCGCTCAACGCGCTGGGGCGCGCCGCGCGCATAGCGTCACGGGCAGCGGCGCTTGCTTCGGGCGACGCCAAGAACAAGGCGTTGCGTGAAGCGGCCGGCGAGATAAGGCGCCAAAGCGGCGCGATACTCGCCGCCAATGCGCGCGACGTCGCCGACGCCAAGACGCGCGGAACGGCGGCGTCTTTTCTCGATCGGCTGACGCTCGATCCCGCGCGCGTCGAGGCGATCGCCCGCGGACTGGAGGAGATCGCCGATCTGCCTGACCCCGTCGGGCGCGTTATGGCCAGCTTCGAGCGGCCGAACGGCCTGAAGATCGAACGCGTATCGACGCCGCTCGGCGTCATCGGCGTGATCTATGAAAGCCGGCCGAACGTCACCGCCGACGCTGGCGGCCTGTGTCTCAAGGCCGGCAACGCCGCGATCCTGCGCGGCGGCTCGGAAAGCCTGCGCTCGTCGACGGCGATTCACGCCTGCCTTGTCGCGGGACTGAAGGCGGCTGGTCTTCCCGAGGCGGCGATCTCGCTCGTCGCGACGGCGGATCGCGCCGCGGTCGGCGCCATGCTCGCGGGACTCGACGGCAATATAGACGTGATCGTTCCGCGCGGCGGCAAAAATCTTGTCGCGCGCGTGCAGCACGAGGCGCGCGTCCCGGTCTTCGCGCATCTTGAAGGCATCGTGCATGTCTTCGTGCACGGGGACGCCGATCTCGACATGGCGAAGCGCGTGTTGCTCAACGCCAAGATGCGGCGCACCGGCATTTGCGGCGCCGCGGAGACGCTGCTCGTCGACAAGGCCTGCGCGGCGACGCATCTCGCGCCGCTCGTCTCGATGCTGATCGATTCAGGTTGCGAAGTGCGCGGCGATGAAGCGGCGCAAGCCGCCGATGCGCGAGTCAAGCCGGCGAACGAAGATGACTGGCGCGCCGAATATCTCGACGCGATCATCGCGGCGCGCGTCGTCGATGGGCTGGAGGGCGCGATCGATCATATCGAGACTTACGGATCGCATCACACCGATTGCATCATCACCCGCGACGAAAAGGCGGCGGCGCGCTTCATGAATGAAGTCGACTCGGCGATCGTGCTGCACAACGCCTCGACGCAATTCGCCGACGGCGGCGAATTCGGCTTCGGCGCAGAGATCGGCATCGCCACAGGGCGGATGCATGCGCGCGGCCCTGTCGGCGTCGAGCAGCTGACCTCCTTCAAATATCGCGTCCACGGCGACGGCCAGGTGCGGAGGTGATTGGCTTCTATTCGAGCGGAGGTGCCCAGGAAAGTCATTCCCGGCAGGGCGAAGCTCTGACCGGGAATCCAGAGCCGGTTCACGAATGCCGCTCTTGCTCTGGATTCCCGATCACTTCGCTATCGCGAAGTGTCGGGAATGACATCAAGGCCGTTGAACCGGATTTGGCATGATGCAGCGCCTCCCGCCCCATGCGCCGGGCATGCGCATCGGCCTTTTCGGCGGCACTTTTGATCCGCCACATGACGGCCATGCGCTCGTCTCGCGCCTCGCTTTGACGCGGCTTAAGCTCGATCGCTTATGGTGGGTCGTGTCGCCGGGCAATCCGCTGAAAGACGCAAGCGAACTGCCGTCAATCGAAGCGCGGATCGCGGCGGCGAAAAAAATCCTGCGCGATCCGCGAGTCGCCTTCACAGGATTCGAAGCCGCGATCGGCGCGCGCTACACCAGCGAAACAATTGACTATCTTCACGCCCATTGCCCTGGCGTTCGCTTCGTTTGGATCATGGGCGCCGACAATCTCCTGCAGTTCCATCGCTGGCTGCGATGGCAGGACATTGCGCGGACGACGCCGATCGCCGTGATCGACCGCCCGGGCGCGACGCTCAAAGCGGCGAACGCCAAGGCCGCGGTCTTCTTTAAGAACGCGCGACTGTCCGAGAGCAAAGCCGCCATGCTCGCCGTGACGCCGCCGCCGGCGATCGTCTATTTGCACGGACCGAGACTCGAGCGCTCCTCGACTGAATTGCGTGAAGGCTATTTGCGTTCGAACAACGGCAGTATCCAGCGCTTATAGGCCCAGAAGCTCGCCGGTATGCCGACGAAAATCGCCACCCACAAGAGCAGCGAACTGTCCGAGCCGCGCTCGTAAAAGCCCGCGCCTTCGGAGACCGACTGGGTATAGGGGTTGCGCACAAAGAGCGTAATCGCGAATGAGCCGATAACGATCAGCGCCGTGGCGATATAGAGGCTGCGCGGGATGACGATCTGCGGCGCCTGCGGCTGCGTCGGCGCATCCTCAGTCTTGGGCGGCGGGTTTTCCTGCGGCGTGCCCTTTTCTTCCGGTTCTTCGGTCATGGCGCTTCTCTCCACATATTCGTTTCTGGCCTCAATATAGGGCTCCTCTAGCTCGCTGCGCCATAGACGTCGTAAGCCTCCGCGCGCTCGATCTTCGCCGTGACGATATCGCCCGCGCGCAGCGGGCGCCGCGATGCGACAAAGGCCACGCCGTCGATCTGCGGCGCGTCCGCCTTTGTCCGGCCCTTGGCGAGCGCGCCAGAGGCTCCGCCGCCCGGCTCGTCGATGATGACCGAGAGGCGCTTGCCGATCTTGCGCTTCATCAGGCGCGCGCTGATCGCTTGCTGTTTCTCCATGAAGCGGCGCCAGCGCGTTTCCTTCACGTCGTCCGGCACGGCGGGAAGCCCGAGCGCTTCGGCGGGCGCGCCCGCGACGGGCTCATATTTGAAGGCGCCGGCGCGGTCGATCTCGGCTTCCTCCAGCCAATCCAGCAGCGTGTCGAAATCTTCTTCAGTCTCGCCGGGAAAGCCGACGATGAAGGTTGAGCGCAGCGCAAGATCAGGACAGGCGTCGCGCCAGGCGCGAATGCGCGCCAATGTCTTCTCCTCATTCGCGGGACGCTTCATCGCCTTCAGCACGCTCGGCGCGGCATGCTGAAAGGGAATGTCGAGATAGGGAAGGATTTTTCCCTCCGCCATCAAGGGCACGATGTCATCGACATGGGGATAGGGATAGACATAGTGCAGGCGCACCCAGATGCCGAGGTCGCCGAGCTCCCGCGCAAGATCGAGAAAGCGCGCGCGTACGCCGCGGTCGCCGAACATACTCTCTGCATAGCGGATGTCGCGCCCATAGGCGCTCGTGTCCTGTGAGATGACGAGCAGTTCCTTGACGCCGGCGCGCGCGAGCTTTTCGGCTTCGCGCAGCACGTCGGCCGCCGGCCGGGAGACGAGCGGTCCGCGCAGATGCGGAATGATGCAGAAGGAACAGCTGTTGTCGCAGCCTTCCGAGATTTTCAAATAGGCGTAATGTCGCGGCGTGAGCTTCACGCCCTGTTCGGGGAGAAGGTCGGCGAATGGGTCATGCGCCGGCGCGGCGGCGCGATGCACCGCCTCGACCACGCTTTCATATTGCTGCGGACCAGTGATGGCGAGCACTTGCGGAAAGCGCTCGGAAATCGCCTCAGGCTCGGCGCCCATGCAGCCGGTGACGATGACTTTGCCGTTCTCGCTGAGCGCCGCGCCGATCGCTTCGAGCGACTCGGCCTTGGCGCTATCGAGAAAGCCGCACGTATTGACGACGACCACGTCAGCGCCGGCGTGGTTGCGCGAAAGTTCATAACCTTCGGCGCGCAGGCGCGTGACGATGCGTTCGCTGTCGACGAGCGCCTTGGGACAGCCAAGCGACACGAAGGAGACGCGCGGGGCGGCGTTCGGCTTCTGTTGTTCCTGCATGGCGCCCATTGCCATGCGGCGGCCGTCTTTGCAATCGCGGGGCGGCCTTACGCCGTCAGCGCGCCAAGAAGAGCAAAAAGCGCGACCGTGGCAAAAATGATGGCGTCGAACATGAACGAAACTCCGACGAGCCCCCGACAGGGTCTAGCGGCGCGCGCTTTAAGAAAGGGTTCACGCCCGATTCTTACGGCTCTCGGAGCCTGCCCCAAAAAAGTCAGCAAGTCTGCGACGATGCAGGCGGTTTTGACGGACCCAAAAGATGATTTGCGCTTAGCCTAGGCGGCACTTAGGAATAGCGCTTCGTTGGCGAGCTTTCGCGACGCCGCTAAGAAGGAACCGCCACATCTTGACGAATTCGATAGTTCTCGGAACAGGGTCCTATGCGCCGCAGCGCGTCATCTCCAACGCCGAC
>JBFXJV010000287.1:0-4921 GCA_050174515.1 Methylocystis sp. | reverse complement strand
GATACCGGACCCGTCAAGCACGCCCTCGTCGCGGGCGTCGAATTCGCGCGGGAAGGCGTGACGCGCACCAATTACCAGGGACTGGCGTCGGAGTTGAACGGCACGCCATTCATTGGCAACTCCATTTCGTGCAACCTCTATCTGCCGTGCACCTATCTGCCGTTCCCCAACACGCCCTATCGCAATCTCAATCCGACACGGATCGCCGTCGACACGAAATCCGGCTATCTGATCGAGACCGCAAATTATCAGGACGTCGTGATCGTCAATGGCGGCGCGCGCTTTGACGATTACAACATCACCAGCCGCACGGAGACGCTGTCGACTTTCGCCAAGAGCCATTCAGGTCTGTTCAACTGGAACGCCGGCGTCGTCTTCAAGCCGCTGCCGAACGTCAGCGCTTACGCCGCCTACGCCACCTCGGCGACGCCCGTCGGCGCCGAGCTCGACGGTGGCGCGGCGAATTACGGCGGCTTGAATACGGCGGCGCAGATATTTCCTCCTCAAATGAACAAGGCAGGGGAGGTTGGTCTGAAATGGGAATTGTTCGACCGGCATCTGCTGGCGACCGCCGCTTTCTTCCGGACGGACGTGACCGGCGCGCGAGAAGTGAACTCTCGCGTGACCACCGGCAATGCGTCCTATTACGTCGAGGGCGTCGATCTCGAGGCCGCAGGCAATATCACAGATAAATGGATGGTCCTTGGCGGTCTCGTGCTGATGGACTCGCGAGTGACCAGTTCCTATGCGCGAACCAACATCGGCCTTCAGCTCGCCAACGTCGCCCATCAATCCTTCAGCCTGCTCTCGAAGTATAAAGCCGGCGAACTGCTCGGGCTAGCGCCGGACGTGCTCGAAATCGGCGGCCAGGCCATCTACCGCTCGAAAATCTATGGCGGCAACAATATCGTCGCCAATGGCGCTCCCGTCATCAACGCCTATGGCTGGCCCGCGCCGACCGCCGCCAATCCCTTCCTGAATGTTCCGACGGTGCTGCCTTCATACTGGCGCTTCGACATTTTCGCGGAGAGCAAGATCGGCGAAAACATCACCATGAAGTTTTCGGTCAACAATCTGTTCGACCGCACGATCTATGACGCCTTCTACCAGACGGCGTCGCCCTTCGTGCAAATGTCGCCCGGTCGCGCCGTCTATCTTGAAACGCGCGTCCTGTTCTAGGAGTCGCGTCGATGCTTGCTCACATAAGAGGCGCCATCGAGAGAAAGGAGATCGCTGTTCTGCGCCAGGCGATGGCGCAGGCGCAGTGGGAAGACGGCGCTTCAACCGCCGGCGCGAACGCCGGCGATCTGAAGCGCAATCAGCAGCTTGCGCCTGATTCCGAGCTTTCGCGGGCGCTCGGCAAGCGGCTGCTTTCGTCGCTGCTTGCCAATCCAGCCTTTATTTCGGCGGCTGTCCCGCTGCACATTTATCCGCCGCTCTTCAATCGCTACGGCGTCGGCGACCATTTCGATCCGCATGTCGATAATGCGATACGCGGCGACGCGGCGACCGGCGCGCGCATTCGAGTCGATCTCGCGGCGACCTTGCTGCTCTCCGAACCCGATGAATATGAAGGCGGCGAACTGATCGTCGAAGACATCTACGGTTCAAGGCGTTTCAGGCCGCCGGCGGGCGATCTCATCCTTTATTCCGCCGGCAGTCTGCATATGGTGACGCCCGTGACGAGCGGCCTACGTCTCGCCTCATTCATGTGGCTGCAAAGCATGATCCGCGCCGATGAGGCGCGCAGCTTCATTTGCGATCTGGATGAGTCGATACAGGAACTCGCGCCGCGCGTCGGGGCGGATGATCCGGATCTGCGCAGGCTTGTGACCGTCTACCACAACCTTATCCGCTATTGGGGAGAAGCGTAGCGCTGATGCTTGTTTGCATTCCGGAAGTTCTTTCCAAGCAGCAGGTCGCCTTCTTTCGCGCGGCGATGGACAAGGCGCCGTGGGAAGACGGCCGCGCGACAGCCGGCTCTCAGTCGTCCTTGGTGAAGAACAATCTTCAATTGCCGCAGAACGGCGAAGTCGCGCGCGAACTTGGCGAGCATGTGCTCGAGGCGCTTGCGCAGTCGCCGATGTTCGTCTCGGCGGCGCTGCCCCACAGGATTTTCCCGCCGCTCTTCAACCGTTATGGCATCGGTCAGAACTTTGGACTGCATGTCGATAACGCGATCCGCGGCATTCCGGGAACGCCTATCCGCATTCGCACCGATCTCTCATGCACGTTGTTTCTTTCAGAAGCGGAAGAATATGACGGCGGCGAACTCGTGATCGAGGATCGGGTTGGACAGCAGGAAGTGAAACTTCCTGCCGGCGATCTGGTGCTTTATCCTTCGACGAGCCTTCATCTCGTTCGAGGAGTGACGCGCGGCGAGCGCGTCGCGTCTTTTTTTTGGCTGCAGAGCATGATTCGCGACAATGTGGCGCGCGCTTTGCTCTTCGATCTTGATCAGGCCATTCAGTCGCTGACCACGCGACTTGGCGCCGGCGATCCCGCCTGCGTCAAACTCTCCGGAGTCTATCACAATCTCATCCGCACATGGGCCGAAGCATGAAAAGAGTTCTGCAATTCATCACGATATCGATCACCGCGCTGCTCGCCGCGCAAAGCGGGGCGGCTGCGCAGGCGTCGCATGCGGCGCTCGACGCTGCGATCGCAGCCAATAAGCCTCACGATCTTTCAGTCTGGACGATGTTCGTCAACGCCGACATCGTTGTGAAGATCGTGATGATCGGTCTGCTGCTGGCCTCAGTGGCGACATGGACGATCCTCATCGCCAAATCGATCGAGCTGAAGCGCGCGCGGGCGCGTGTGCTGACGGCGATCGGCCGCCTTTCTGATGCGCGTGGACTCGCCGAGGCGCGATTGGCGCTTGGCGGCGGCGATCGACTCACCCAGTCGCTTCTCGCCGAAGCGACGCGCGAAATGAAACTGTCATCCGATATTCTCGCGGCGCCGGGCGTCAAGGAGCGCATTGCGGGCTGTTATGGAGAAATCGAGCGTGCTCAGGCGCTCGCCGTCAAGCGCGGCACGGGACTGCTGGCCTCCGTCGGATCGACGGCGCCGTTCATCGGTCTTTTCGGCACGGTCTGGGGCATCATGAACAGCTTCATCGGCATTTCGAAAGCGCAGACGACAAATCTCGCCGTCGTTGCGCCGGGTATCGCCGAGGCGCTTCTGGCGACGGCGATCGGTCTGTTCGCCGCCATCCCCGCTGTGCTGATCTACAATCATCTGGCGCGCCAGTCGTCCGCCTATCTCGAACTCGTCTCGAATCTCTCCGGCGAACTGCTTCGCATCGTGTCGCGCGATCTTGATCGCGCCGGACATGCGGCCGCCGCCAGCAAGATTCACGCGGCGGAGTAGCTCATGGCCGTTCATCTCAAAGGCGATCTCGAAGAAACCCACGAGATCAACGTCACGCCGTTCATTGACGTGATGCTCGTGCTGCTCATCATCTTCATGGTGGCGGCGCCGCTCGCCACGGTCGATCTTCCCGTCGATCTGCCGGCCTCCAACGCCGCGCCCCATGAAAAGCCGGACAAGCCGGTCTATGTGACGATCCAGAGCGATCTGGCGCTCGCCCTGGGCGAGACGCCGGTCAAGCGAAAGGAGCTGGTTTCGGCGCTCGATGCGCATCTTAACGACAAATCGAAACGCATCTTCCTGCGCGCAGACGCCAGCGTGCCTTATGGCGAGATGATGGCCGTGCTGGAGAGTCTGCGCGCCGGCGGCTATTTGCGCGTCGCCCTCGTCGCGTTGGACGCCGGCGGCAAGGAGCCCAGCGCGCAATGAGCGCCGCCGCCGCCCTCCAAAATCCGCAGTCGAACGGCAGGCTTTGGGGCGTCGCCTTGACTTTCGCCGTGCTTTTGCACGTCGGAGGAGCCGTCGCCGCATTCCTGAACTTGCAGGGCGACGACGAGGAAGCGTCCGGCGCGCCGGCGATTGAAATATCTCTCGAGCCGGCGGCGCCTCGCGACGCCGAGGCCGCCGATCTGCCGCCCGGACCGGTCGCCGACGAAGCGGCCGCCGCAGCGCCCTCCGCCGCCGCCTCCGAAGCGAAGGAGATGAAGGAAGAGCAGATCGCGCGAACCGAAGCGGAAGAAGCCGAGCTCACGCACAACACCAATCCGGATAAGCCGGTCGAAGAAGAAAAAAAGGTTCAGGCGCAGCCGGTGGTATCGGCTGAATCGGCGGCCTCGGAAGCCACGGCGCCGCCCAAGTCGGACGCCGAACAGACTTCCGACCGGCCGGTGTCGCCGGTGCAAGGCTCCGACGCCAGAGCGAACGCCATCAAGCTGACCTGGCAAAAGGCTCTGCTCTCGCATCTCAACCGCCATAAACGCTATCCAAGCGGCGGCGGCCGTCGCTCGGCTGAAGCGAGCGTTTCTTTCACGCTCGACAGGCGTGGCCATGTCGTCAACTGCAGCATCAAGCGTTCGGCCGGACATCAGGCTTTTGACGATGCGGCGCTAGCGATGATGAAGCGCGCCGATCCGGTGCCGCCGCCGCCGCCCGTGATCGCCGACGAAGGGCTGACATTCGAGGTGCCGGTGCAATTCCGCGCCCGCGGCAAATGAGAACTGACTCTGATCGAACGGTCCTGCTCTGGCGCAAGCAGCTTGAATGACTGCTTGCGCGGAGCGCGGCTGGCGGAGCCTGAAGCTTGACCGAGCTGCCGCGAGTTCTCCACAGCGCCTTTTGCAGCCACGCTTTTCTGTTTTTTAAAAAATTTGGAGCATTGTCGAAATCGATTTTCGAACCGGCGTTCCGATAAGCTAAGTGGAGGGCCGCTCATGTCGCCAAATAAAAACTGCACAAACCGAACAGAGCTGACAATGAGGGAAAATAGATTGCAGTGCGAGCAACTCGACCTGGAGCGAACCGTCATTCGGCTCGGCGAGCAGCTTAG
>JBFXJV010000286.1:0-4986 GCA_050174515.1 Methylocystis sp. | reverse complement strand
ATCGAAGCGGCGTTCTGCGCCACGTCGATTCGGTCGAGAATCTCGCCGTTCGATTTCACCAGAGCGGCGACCGAGAAGCCGAGAAAATACGCTCGCGACTGGAAGATCTGATGAAAATACGGCCGGTCGGAATTGTAGAGTATCGCGGCGCGATCAAGATCAGAGGCCGTGAGCTGCGCCTCCTGCAACAGCGCCCGGCACTGGCTTTCGCGAAAAACGGCCGCGGCTTCCGCGGTGTTGTGGACGAAGACCTTGACGCTCGACATGAAGGCGGGGTTGAGCACGCGCTCCAGCGTCAACGAGCCGGCGACCGCCAGCAGAATCGCCGGAATCAGGGCGATGACGGAGAAAAAGCCGACCGTGCGCACGTGAAGGCGCGCCGCCGCCTCGCCGCGCCGCCAGACCCGGTAGAGGCGCCAAGCCTTGACGAGCACCATCGCCAGCAACACGCCGACGAACACGCCGTTGACGACGAGCAGCGGCAGCAGCCGATTGTCCGTCGGCGACAGCGCGCCGAACTCCGCCACGACGAGAAAGGTAGCCAAAGCGCAGCCTACGGCGCCGATCACGATGATCGGGCCGAACCAGCTGCGAAATGGCGTTGCGCCTTTCGGTTGTGGCGGAGAAGCCGAGTCTCCCGTCAGGGCCATGGCGCCTGTATAGGCTTCGCCCACGCCGCTTGCAATTGAACCCCAGGCAAGCCGCTACCTGGGCGAGCGCATCAGGCGGATGTCGAGGTCATTGACCTTCTTACGCAGCGTGTTGCGGTTCAACCCGAGCAGTTCCGCGGCCTTGATCTGGTTGCCGCGAGTCGCCGCAAGCGCTGCGGAAACCAGCGGAATTTCGATCTCGCGAATGATGCGGTGATAGAGGCCGGGCGGCGGCAACTGGTCGCCGTAGTCGCGAAACAGCTTGGCGAGGTGCAATTCTACCGAGGTCGAAAGCGTCTGTCCGTCGGCTGATTCCTGTGACGGCGCGGCGGCGGCGCTCTTCTCGGGCTCGGCCTGGCGAATCTCATGTTCAAGCTCCGCCTCGACGAGCTGGTCGGAAATGACTTCCTGAGGATGCAGAGCTGCGAGCCGGCGAATGAGATTCTCCAGCTCGCGGATATTGCCCGGCCAACGGTATTTCTTCATCCGGTCGAGCGCCGGCTGCTCGATATATTTCTGCGGCAGGCCTTCGTTCGCCGCCACTTTGAAGAAGTGATGGACGAGGTCGGGAATGTCCTCGGCGCGTTCGCGCAGCGGCGGCAGGCGAAGCGGCACGACATTGAGGCGGAAATAGAGGTCCTCGCGAAACAGGCCCTGCTGGATGAGGATGCGCAGATCCTTGTTGGTCGCGGCGATGATCCGGACATTGGTCTTGATCGGCGTGCGCCCGCCCACCGTCGTATATTCGCCCTGCTGCAGCACCCGCAGCAGCCTTGTCTGCGCCTCCATCGGCATGTCGCCGATTTCGTCGAGAAACAGCGTGCCGCCTTCGGCCTGCTCGAAACGGCCGGCCGACCGCTGGTTGGCGCCGGTGAAGGCGCCCTTCTCATGGCCGAAGAGTTCGCTCTCGATCAGATCGCGCGGGATCGCGGCCATGTTGACGGCGACGAACGGTCCCTTCTTGCGTTTTCCATAGTCATGCAGCGCGCGGGCGACCAGCTCCTTGCCGGTGCCGGACTCGCCGTTGATCATCACCGTCAGGTCGGTCTGCATCAACCGCGCCAGCGAGCGATAGATTTCCTGCATGGCCTGGGAGCGGCCGACGAGCGGCATCCCCTCGATTTCCTCATGGCCGTCGTGTTCGGGCTGCCGGCGCGGCTCGGCCATGGCGCGACCGACAATGCCGACAAGCTCCTTGAGATCGAAGGGCTTGGGCAGATAGTCATAGGCGCCCCGCTCCGACGCTCTGATGGCGGTCATGAAGGTGTTCTGGGCGCTCATGACAATGATCGGAAGCTCGGGGCGCAGCTTCTTGATCCGCGGCAGCAACTCGAAGGCGTTTTCGTCCGGCATGACTACGTCGGTGACGACGAGGTCGCCCTCGCCCGACTGCACCCAGCGCCACAGCGTCGCCGCCGCGCCGGTGGTGCGCACCTCATAGCCCGCGCGCGACAGCGCCTGGGCGACGACAGTTCGGATGGAGGCGTCGTCGTCTGCGACGAGAATTTCTCCTCGCGTCATTGTACGGTTCTCCCGCGCCTGCGAGATATCATGCACGCCGTTCCTCGCGTTGTTCTGGCCGTTTCGCCCTAAACATCGGCATCAGCACTCGAAACGTCGTGCGTCTTGGGAGGGACTCGCACTCCACAATGCCGCCGTGGTCGTTGACGATCTTCGCAACCAGTGCAAGTCCGAGGCCAGTTCCGGTTGATTTCGTCGTCACAAAGGGATCGAAAAGATGCGCCGCGATGTCCTCGGGGACGCCGGGTCCATTGTCGCGCACGCAAAATTCCAGCGGCAGTCCGATAGGGCTTTTCTCGCCCAGCGCGCGCAGGCTGACCCCGGGCCGGAACGCGGTCGAAAGTTCAATCTCGCCGTCGACCGACTCGCCCACGGCCTCTGCGGCGTTCTTCACCAGATTGAGAAAGGCCTGCACCAGCTGATCGCGGTTGGCGGAAACCGCCGGAAGCGAAGGATCGTAATTTTCGATGAAGCGGATGTTGCGCGCAAATCCGCTTTGCGCGACGCGTTTCACATGGTCGAGCACCGAATGAATGTTGACCTGCTCCCGCTGCAGCGGACGCGCGTCGGAAAAAACCTCCATCCGGTCGACGAGGCGCACGATCCGGTCGGTTTCGTCGCAAATCAGTCGAGTCAGCGCACGGTCCTGGTCGCCGAGCGAGGATTCAAGCAGCTGTGCGGCGCCGCGAATCCCGGACAGCGGATTTTTGATTTCATGCGCCAGCATCGAGGCAAGCCCTGAAACGGAGCGGACGGCGCCGCGATGCGTCAGCTGTCTGTCTATTTTATCGGCAATTGTTCGCTCCTGGAGCATGACAAGCACCAGCCCGTCGCCCTCGGGAAGCGGCGCGCAGTGAACGTCGACGCGCCGGTCGGCGTCCTGGCCCGGCCGGCCGAGATCGACCTTGTATTCGTTGATCGTCGCGCCACGCTCACGGACCTGGTCGATGAGCGCGGTCAGCGGCGACCCGAACGGCAGCAGCCGATCGAGCGACTGGCCGATGAGCAACGGCTTGCCGAGCTCGAAAAAGGCCTCGGCGGCGCCGTTGGCGTCCTCGATGACGCCGTCACGGGCGACGGTCAGGATCGGATTGGGCAAGGCCTCGAGCATGCAGGATCGGCCTGTCTCATTGATGATTTTGAGCGGCTCAAAACTCGCGCAATGCGCGCCATTCCGGCGCGGGCGATCGGTAAGGCTCATGCCGCTTCCCCTTGCTCCACGGACTGCGCTCCCAGGAATATCAACTCAATCAACCGCGCCGCCTCATCGGGCGACTCGGTCGTGACAAGCGCGCGGCGCGCATCAGTCGCCGTCGGCCGCCCCGAGCGATCAACATAGGCGGCGAGATGCTTGCGCGCATGCCGCAGACCCGCGGATGCGCCCATCGACGCCACCAGGCCCGCGAGATGTTCGCGCGCGATTTCCGCGCGCTGCGCCGGCGTCGGCGGCGGACGCTTTCCGCCGGTCCTTAGATAATGCGCGATGTCGCCGACGAGCCAGGGCTGTCCGATCGCCGCCCGCCCGATCATCACCCCATCGGCGCGCGATGATTCCAACATTGCGGCGGCGTCCTCTTCATTGGCGCAGTCGCCATTGGCGATCACCGGGATTCGTACGGCCTCCTTCACCGCGGCGATCGCCCGCCAGTCGGCCCGGCCGGAATAGAGCTGCTGCCGCGTGCGGCCGTGAACGGTGATCATCGCAGCGCCTTCGGCCTCGGCCCGACGCGCCAGCTCGGCCGCGTTGCGGTTCGTATCGTCCCATCCCAAACGCATTTTAACGGTGAGCGGCACGCATATTGCCTCACGAACCGCTGAGATGAGCCGCGCCGCCTGATCGAGATCGCGCATCAACGCGGCGCCTGCGAGGCCCCCGGTGACACGTTTGCAAGGACAGCCCATGTTGATGTCGACCCAGTCAGCCCCGGCGGCTTCGGCGCAACGCGCCGCCGCCGCGATTTCGTCCGGCGCGCGCGCGGCGATCTGAATGACCCGCGGGCCCGCGCCGGCGCGCGCGAGGCGCATCGACGTTTCGCGATCGCCGCGAGCGACGCCCGCCGCCGTCACCATCTCGCTCACGGTCGCCGATGCCCCCAGGCGAAAGGCGATGCGACGCATGGCCGGATCGGTCACGCCGGCCATCGGCGCGAGCAATGCGCGGCCGGTCAATGCGACCCCGCCAATGCACGTCGGCGAAGGCGAAAGGCCAACGCCTAGATTTTCGGCAGTAGCCATCTTGCCCACATCATAAGCAGTTCTCTTCGCACTTGCAACATAGCATTTCCTTGCGCGCCGGCATTTGACGGCGAAGTCGAAAAACGACAGAGAGCGGCCATGGGCGCCGCTTCGGACCATCCTTCCATCGCCATTCTCGTCGTCGCCGGCGGACGCGGCGCGCGGGCCGGCGACGGCCCGCCAAAACAATACCGATCGATCGCCGGAAAGACCTTGCTCGCTCGCACGCTTGAGGGGCTGCGCGCGGCGGCGCCCGAAGCTGCGCTGAAAGTGGTCATTCATCGCGACGACGTCGACCAATATGAAGCGAGCGCGGCTCAACTTTCGACTTCCGACCAGGCGAGGCTCCTGCCGCCGGCCTTCGGCGGGGCGACGAGGCAGGACAGTGTCAGGAACGGTCTTGAAGCGCTCGCGGCCGAGGGCGCGCCCGACATCGTGCTGATCCATGACGCCGCGCGTCCCTTTGCCGACGCCGCGCTGGTCGCACGCGCGATTAATTCCGCAGCGATTCATGGCGCCGCCGCGCCCGGCGTGGCGCTCGCCGATACGATCAAGGAGATCGACGACGCACGGGTCGTGA
>JBFXJV010000285.1:0-5032 GCA_050174515.1 Methylocystis sp. | reverse complement strand
CTGGTGACGCCGAGATGGGCTTCGCGCACGCCGCAGGGTGCGATTCCCGAAAAATGCGTCAGATCCGGCGCGACATTGAGCGCGACCCCGTGAAAGCTCACCCATTGCCGCAGGCGAACGCCGATCGCGGCGATCTTGTCTTCCGCCGTCTCGCTGCCCGCCCCTTTGGGCTTCTCCGGCCGCTCGACCCAAACGCCGACACGCGCAGCTCGCCGTTCGCCGGCAACGCCAAAGTCGGCGAGGGTCGCGATGATCCATGATTCCAGCGCGCAAACCAGCGCGCGCACGTCGCGGCAGCGCCGGGTCAGATCGAGCATGACATAGGCGACGCGCTGCCCCGGTCCATGATAGGTGAACTGCCCTCCGCGCCCGGTGCGAAAGACCGGAAAACGCGCGTCGAGCAGATCCTTCTCCTTCGCCGAGGAGCCGGCGGTATAGATCGGCGGGTGTTCGAGGAGCCAGACGCATTCGCGCGCTTCGCCTGAGGCGATCGCCGCCGCGCGGGTTTCCATCCAAGAGACCGCTTCTTCGTAAGGGACGAACCCTTCGCCGACGCGCCATTCGACCGGCGGCGCGCCGATGGGCGCGCGCATCGCCGAAGCGTCGACGGCAGGCGCTGGCGGGCAGGCGGCGTGAGTCATTGCGTCATTTTACACCAATTCGACGGCTAAGCGTTCCGCCGCTTGTCATCCCCGAGGCGATTTGTTAGACGCAGCGCGCCGGCGCCTCGCGTTAAGCGGAGCGCCCTTGCGGCCGTGGCGGAATTGGTAGACGCGCTAGCTTGAGGTGCTAGTTGGGCAACCAGTGGAGGTTCGAGTCCTCTCGGCCGCACCAAGCGTAACGGCCGGAAAGGGCGCTGCTTACTGCTTCCGTTGGGTTGCGCGGCGCCAAGTGCGGCGCAAGCCGCCATACGCTTCTCGGCATGGGGACGGCGTATCGGCGTGCGCCGGGCGCCTGTCGAGCGCGCTCATCCCGCCTCATAGGCTTCATCAATCGGCACGCCGAGCCCCGTCACGAGCCGGTTCGTCTCCGACGCCATGCCGACGATCGCCAGCACTTCGCGATATTCCTCTTCGCTCATGCCCTTGGCGCGGGCGCTCGCGGCGTGCGAATGGATGCAATAGGGGCAGGAATGGGCGATGGAGACGGCGATATAGATCATCTCCTTGACCTTCGGCTCCAGCACGCCCGGACCCATCACCGCTTTCACGCCCTCCCAGGTGCGTTTCAGCGTCGCGGGATCATGGGCAAGGGCGCGCCAGAAATTATTGACGAAGTCGCTTTTGCGCGTCGCGCGGATGTCGGCGAAGATCTCCTTGGCCTCGGGCGGAAGGTCTTCGTCGGCGAGCAGTCGAACCGTGGCCATGATCTCCCCCGTGTGATGCGGCTCATACGGATTCCGGACGGCGTCATTCCGGTTGGTCTGTTCTCAGAACAAGCGAGCCGGAGGTTCGCGGTCCCGGGTGATCTGGACCGCGAGCCTCGGGCTCGCAGGAAGCGATCCGACGGATAGCGTATCACTTATCGGGAGCGCTCGGCGCGGCGGGCCAAGAACGCGGGCCCGGATTGACATGATAATTCACGCCGCAGCCCGAAAGCGACAGCGCCAGAGCGAGGAGCAGTAACTTCGATATTGATGGCGAAGCGAGGCGCAAGAGCCGTCCATGGGAAAGAGTTGCAGCGGACTCAATGTCCACAGGACTTATAGGCGCAAATGGACGCTGACGGACGCAGCCGAATTTGCGTTTGCGAACGATCCCAAATCCAAAAAAGTTTGCGCGCGCCGACAAAAACGCCGGTCACGCGCTTAATGCATCATCCGCGCGACGCCGCCGCGCGCGCCTCTTCGGCGACGCGCGGCCCTCCCTGCGAAAGCGGATGTCGAAAATCGTTTCGGCGACCGGACAGGCGGGCTTACGAGCCCCAGATCGTCAGCGCGGCGCAGAGCGCGAAGGGCAGCCAAGCGAGCGCGACCACGGCCGACACGCACATGAACCGCTCAGTTTCGCTTGCCTCTCTCCGAGGCGCATTGTCCTGCCATTGAATGAACGCCATCACGATCCCCTAAGATTCAACCGACGCTTTGAGGAAACGCGCGACGAGCGAAATCGTTGCACAAAAGTTAAGACGGAGCGTTGAAAGGTTAACGGCGGGCGGCGGCGAGCGGCGCTGCGGACAGGCGCTGGCTCGGCGGCGGCGCAGGGGCGGCGCTTTCGCTGAAGAGTTCGGCGAGCTTTTCGGTCATCGCGCCGCCAAGCTCCTCGGCGTCGACGATCGTCACCGCGCGGCGATAGTAGCGGGTCACGTCATGGCCGATGCCGATGGCGATCAGCTCCACCGGCGACTTGGTCTCGATCTCGTGAATGATCTGACGCAGATGCCGTTCGAGATAATTCCCCGGATTGACCGACAGCGTCGAATCGTCGACCGGCGCGCCGTCCGAAATCATCATCAGAATGCGCCGCTGCTCGGAGCGCGCCAGCAGGCGGCGATGCGCCCAGTCGAGCGCCTCGCCGTCGATATTCTCTTTAAGCAGCCCCTCGCGCATCATCAGGCCGAGGTTGCGCCTTGCGCGCCGCCAGGGCGCGTCGGCGGCCTTGTAGATGATGTGACGGATGTCGTTCAAGCGGCCGGGATTGGGTTTCTTGCCCTCGGCGATCCAGGCCTCGCGCGACTGGCCGCCCTTCCAGGCGCGGGTGGTGAAGCCGAGTATCTCGACCTTGACGCCGCAACGCTCCAGCGTGCGCGCCAGAATGTCGGCGCAGGTCGCGGCGACAGTGATCGGGCGCCCGCGCATCGAGCCGGAATTGTCGAGCAGCAGCGTCACCACCGTATCGCGAAAATCCATGTCCTTTTCGCGCTTGAAGGAGAGCGGCTGCTGGGGATCGATGATGATCCGGGGCAGGCGCGCCGGGTCGAGCATGCCCTCTTCGAGGTCGAACTCCCAGGAACGGCTCTGCTGCGCCATCAGCCGGCGCTGCAGCCGGTTCGCGAGCCGTCCCACCACCGAGGAGAGATGCAGGAGCTGCTTGTCGAGATAGGCGCGCAGCCGATCCAGCTCCTCGGCGTCGCAAAGCTCCTCGGCGCGGATCGTCTCGTCGAAGCGGGTGGTGTAGGCATGATAATCGGCGCCGGCGCGCTCGGCGGCGTTGGTTGCGGGGCGGCGCGCTTCGGCGGCTTCCTCGGCGTCGCCGGCGTCGGCCTCCCGCTCGGTCTCGCCATAGGGCGCTTCCGCCGAATCGCTTTCGCCTTCCTGTTCGGCGTCTTCGGCGGCGAGCGCCGTATCCATCTCGGCGGCGCTCTTCGATTCTTCATCATCCCGATCGTCGCTTTCGTTCTGGTCGGGATTTTGCGGCGCCTCTTCGCTTTCCTCGTCGGACCTGGTCTCGTCCGGCGCTTCGCCGCTCGCCATGTCGAGATGCGAGAGCAGTTCGCGCACGATCTGGGCGAAGAGCTTCTGGTCCTCCACCGCGCCGGACAGCCGGTCGAGATCGGCGCCGGCGCGTTCTTCGATCGCATCGCGCCACAGATCGACGATTTTCTCACTGTGCGGCGGCGGCGTCAGTCCGGTCAGGCGCTGGCGGGCGAGCAGCGCCAGAGCGTCTTCGAGCGGCGCGTCGTCGCGGCTTGAAATCTCGCCGGCGCGGCTGCGCTGATAGCGGTCGTCGAGCATCGCGCCGATATTGGCGGCGACGCCCGGCATGCGCATCGCGCCAATCGATTCGCAGCGCGCCTGCTCCATCGCGTCGAAGGCGGCGCGGGCGTCCGGGGGCTCGGGCGCATAGCGGCGATGCAACGCGTCGTCGTGACAGGCGAGGCGCAGCGCCAGCGAGTCCGCCTGTCCGCGCAGGATCGCCGCGTCCTTGAGGGCAAGCTTGCGCGGCGGTTCGGTCAGCCGCGCCTTGGCGCCGTCATTGCCGGCGATGAGCGACGGCCGCTCGGGCGCGAACACAACGTCGAGCGACGGCGCGCGGGCCATGGCGCGCATCGCTCCGGCGACGGCGCGCTTGAACGGCTCCTGCGGCGCCTCCTTTTGCGAGGCGGGACGGCGGTTCGTGGGAGCTGAGGGCATGCGCCCAATATAGACCAGTTCGCTCTGGCGCAGGAATGAAAAGCCTCACGCCATGCGCCGCGCCGACGCCTTACCAATATCTCCAGGGGCGGCCGTACCAGCCCACTCCGGGGCCATAGGGATAGTTGAGACTGGCCCGGCGGTCGGCGTCGCGATTGAGATCGACGTCGAGCAGGCATTTCGAAAAGGCGACCGTGCCCTTGCGAAAGCCGTAACCGCGGCAGCGGACTTCGTCCGCGGCGCGCAGCTCGGCGGTCGAGGCGCATGCGCCCAAAAGGAGCGCCAACATGCCTATGGCGAATAATCTTCCGATCCGCATGTCGCGATCCTCTACCCGGTCCAGGGCGATTATTGGGCGGCCGAAAGCATTTTTTGCCTGGCCGCCTTGCAGGCGCGTCAGAGCCAGAGTGGTTCAAACTGCTTAAAATTGCGCAAAGACCGGAGGGCGCAGGTGACGTGCGGTTTCAGCCCGAAAGGCAGGAATTGCGCGATTCCTTACAATTTTCGTTCGGCCTTGTTGAAATTGGAGAGATCGCCTTCCGCCGCAGCGCGCCGCCGCCAGGATTTGGCGATGGCGGGATATTTGATTTCCTTCGAAATGCGGGAAATCTGCTGCTGCAGCTTCTTGCTCCCGCATTGGGGACAGGCCGGGACGTCCGAGGCGCGCACCAGAAGCTCGAATTCCGCCGCGCAGGCGTCGCAGACATAGGCGTAAAGCGGCATGATGCCCTCGCGTCAGATGCAGTCGCCGGTGACGCGAGCAATTTTTGTTCCGCATGCGGGCCTCATGATTTTTCGCCCGCGACGCGTCGGTGAGCCTTTCAACCTTAGCGTCGGCATTTCTAGGGCAGGCTCCGAAAAAGTTGACAGACTGTTTCGAAGAGAACCTGCTCCAACATTCTGATGTTGAGCGATTCCTTATCGATCACATGATTCCATGTGATCGGGAAGCGCTCTATT
>JBFXJV010000284.1:0-5032 GCA_050174515.1 Methylocystis sp. | reverse complement strand
GGCTTCAAGCTGGCGAAAGGCGCGGTCGACGTGCCCGTGGTGATCTACAACAAGCTCAGGCGCTCGGAAGAATGCCGCCTGTTCATGGACATCAACACCAAGCAGCGGCCGGTGCCCAACGAACTCTTGCTCGATATCCGCCGCCTTTCGGAGGTCGAGACGAAAGCCGATGCGCTGCTGCATGACGTTTTCGATCTCTTCCACAACCGCAACGACAGCGCCCTCAAGGGCCTGCTCAGCCCTGCGGAGCGGCGCAAGGGCATGATTTCACGCGTCACCTTCAACGCCGCGCTGCGCTCGATCAAGGGCGCCTTCGACGACGCGCGCGCCGAGGAAGTCTATGTGGTGCTCAACGCCTATCTGCGCGCCTGCCGGCACGGCCTCGGTCTGCACAACGCCGATGAGCAGATCGCGAATCCGCCGCTGTTCAAGGCGCTGGCGCTGCTCTTTACCAATGTCGCCGAGCGCGTCGCCGACCGCCATGGCGGAAAATATACGGTGGCGAATTTCGAGGATGTGCTCATTCCTTTCTTCAAGCGCCTGAAGAAATCCGATCTGCCGCGCGCCGGCATGAGTCACGTTGCGCTGCATGAGCATTACGGCAAGGCGTTAAGCGCCGGATTCCTGATCAAACAATGGCTCTTCTCGTGAGTCGAATGGATCGACGCTGATTTCTGCGTCGAGACCGCTGCGCATGGTAAGCCCGTGCTGGGTCTTTTCCCAGTGGAAGGGACGCCGCCAGAGTTCATAAACGGCGCGCCAGGCGGCGATGCTCAGCATCGTCAGCCACAGCGGCAGATAAATCAGCGCGGGGCGAAGCCGCGTCAGTTTCCGCCGGCGCATGCCGATGACGAGCGGACAGACGAGGGCCGCTGCGCCTTCGAGCGCAAGAAAACACCACAGCGTGCTCGATGCGATTTCGAGCGGCGAAACCGGCGTCAGCAGTGCGCCGAAAATCGCGTCATACGCCGTTCGCGCCGCCAGGAACGGACCGAGCAAAGGGCCGAACAGTCCGCCAGCGAACATCGCCAGCGCGGCAATGGCGCGACGTGCGCCAAGATCGACGAACAGACGCATCGGCCGGCGGCAATGCACGACGAACGTCTGCATCCAGCCCTTGAACCAGCGGGTGCGTTGTTTCACCAACGCCGTGAACGACGCCGGCGCCTCTTCGAAGGTTTGCGAGTCGAGCGTGCGCACCTCGAAGCCCGCGCGCGCCAGCCGCAGACCGAGGTCGGCGTCCTCGGTAACGTTGAACGCATCCCAGAAGCCGATTGCGCGGAGCGCCTCGATGCGGAAATGATTTGAGGTGCCGCCCAGAAACAGCGGCATTCCCATCAAGGCGAGACCCCTGTTATGAACGTCGAAGAGCGCGGCGTATTCGAGGGCGAACAACGCAGTCATCCAATTCAACTCGCCGTTATCGATGGCGAGGCTCGCCTGCAGACAGGCGATGTTTGGCGTCGCGCGCGCGAAGCGCGTCGCCGCGCGGCGCAACTGCCGCGGCTCGGGCAAGTCCTCGGCGTCAAACACGGCGACGAGCGATCCGCGGGCGAGCGGCATGGCGACATTGAGGGCGCGCGGCTTGGTGCGCGGCGCGCCTTCGGGCGCAACCACGATCTCGTGCGGCGCGCGGGGCGGGTGCGCTCGCAACGCCGCCGCCGTGGCTTCATCATCGGCTTCGATCACGAATTTTACGTCAAGCTTCGCGCGCGGATAATCGAGGCGGTCGAGCGCACGTGTGAGTTGACCCACAACCGCGGCTTCCTGATAGAGCGCCAGCACGATCGTGTAGACCGGCAGTCGCGCATCGCCGTCGAGCGGCTCCGCCTCCGCGCTTGGCCGAAAGCTCGCCGCGCAGGCGAAAAGCCGCAGAAACACCCCGCAAAAGAAGATGGCCGCAAAAAGCAGGGCCGACGCAAGGCGCACCGCGACAAAGGGCGCAACGAGGCTCGCCGCGAAGCTGATCAGCGTCACGAGCAGCAGCCCCACCTGTCCGCGCTGAAGGCCGCCGCGCGCGCACAGCTCGGCGTCGACGCGCTCGGCGAGAAAGGCTGCGCTGCGGGCGGCGCCGTCGGGATCGGCGCGGCGCACCGCCTCCAGGAAGCGCGTTCGCGTGGTGAGGGCGAACAGCGGCCGGCCGCGCGCCACGCGCCGCGCGCTCATCAGCCGAAAGACGCCGGCGCCGCTCGGCGCCAACAGCCAAAGATAGCCGCTCGACGCGTCGCGAACCCGCGCATAGCCGCGCTCGACCGTCGCAACGCCTGACGCGCAGACATCGACGCGGCCGTCGATGAAGTCGACGTTAAGATGCTTCGCCAGCGCCCGATAGAAGACGTCCTCCGCGACGAGCCCCTCGGCGAGCAGCGCTTCATCTGCGCAAACGCCTTGACGGCGCGCCGTGGCCGCGGCGAACTGAAGCGCTTGCTCCGGAACGCCATGGCCGGACAGAAAGGCGATTTCGACGGGAATGGGTTGCGGCGCGGTCGCGCCCGAGGGCGGCGGTCGGCGAAAAGAAGAGGAGTCGGCGGGCGCCCGCCTTCGGACCGGCCGAGGAAGGTCGTCCTTGATCGGCGAGACGGCGGCGGCACTATCGATCGGAACGAAATTCATGCATTATTCCGGCGAACGCGGGCAGCCTTCAAACGACTATCAATCTCTAGCAGAGGCTAAGCAATAACTTTATGCGCCGTATGAGCTTTTTGCGCCGTATCGACAAGTCGCCCAGATTCGCGCTCCTCGCTTCGCTTCGCGCGGCGCTCGCGGCGCTCATGCTTTCCTCCTGCCTGCCGGCCGCGAACGCAGAGGGCGCCCCGACCGCTCCGGCGTCGCCCGCGCCAACGCCGCCACCCACGACGACGCCCTCGTTCTGGGACCCCAACCGCACCCTGAAAAAGCCGGACCTCTCCCAACTGCGACAGATCCGGTTCCTGACCGAGGATGACTATCCGCCGTTCAATTTCCTGCTGACGGACGGGCAGGTCGCCGGCTTCAACATCGATCTCGCAAGGGCGATCTGCGTCGAACTGGATATCGCCTGCACGATCCAGAGACGGCGGTGGGATTTGCTGATTCCCGCGCTCAATGACAATAGCGGCGACGCCATCATCGCTTCGCTCGCGATCAACGACGAGACCAGGAAACAGGTCGACTTCTCCGGGCCTTACATGACGACGCCAGGGCGTTTCGCCGTGCAGGCGGATACGACCCTGAAATCCGCTTCCCCCGCCACTTTCGCCGACCGGCCGATCGCTGTGGTCGCCGGCTCGCGGCACGAGGCCTTTCTCAAAGCCTTCTATCCGCGCTCGACGTTGATGACGTTCGAAACGCCCGCCTTGGCGCGCAACGCGCTAAAAAACGGCCGCGTTCAGGCGCTCTTTGGCGACGCGATCTCTCTTTCGTACTGGCTGAACGGCGCGGAAGCCGCCGGTTGCTGCGTCTTTCGAGACGGACCCTTCACCGATCCGAAATATTTTGGCGAAGGCATCGGCATCGCCGTAAAGAAGGGAAATGCGCCGCTGCGCCGCGCGCTCGATTATGCGCTTGCCCGTCTCGCCCAACGCGGCGTCTTCGCTGAGCTTTATTTGAAATATTTTCCCGTCGGGCCGTTCTGAACCGAACGGCCCAGCAACAGCGCGATGGCGCCGCGCGCCCTAGTTAATGCGGCGTCGAGCCTGTCGCGCTTGTCGCCGACGCCAAGCGCCTCGCTGCGCAGCGCCTGCTCATAGGCCTCCGCCGCATTGCCGACCTCAAACGCCCCCACCGCCCGCGCCGACCCCTTGATGGTATGCGCAAGTCGGATGCGCCATTCGGCGTCGCCGGGCCTGGCGGGCGCGCGCAGGCGCTCGCCGCATTGCGCGGCCTGCACGTCGAACAGCTCCAGCAGCTCCTGTTCGAGATCATGGTCGCCGAAGGTCTGGCGGGAGAGATGAACGAGGTCGATTGGCGGTTCCGCCTCCCCTTCTAGAAGCGGCTGCGGCTGAGCTTCGCAGTTCAGAAAGGCCGATTCCGCGAGTTTCGCCATCCCCATTCCCTGTTCTCCTTGATAATTATAGCAGAGCGCTGCGCCTGCGAGCCCGCGACCAAGGCGCCAAATGGCGCTTTTGCTTAACCCTGGCGCAAGTAACCTGAAGGACGCGTTAACGAAGTTTCCCGATACGCGCCGGCCCGATGTTTCAATTGCCCAGAATGGGCTGTAAAGTTTGGTTAATCTTTATTCACCGGCGGCCGCTCAGCGGCAGGCCAGAGATTTCGGCCGGACCGCAAGGTTCTGCGCCGGCTGGAGTGGAGTGTATGGCGACATCGGGAAAGATCCAGGACGCGGCCTCCGCCGCTCTGTCGGCGGTCGAGGAGGCGCTGGACGCCGGCGCAACGCCGGACGCCGCAGCCGAGGAGGCGAACGACCGATCGAACCCGGCCGCAACCCCCAAAGCGGACGAGCAGGCCGCAGACAAGCGTCGACCGGCGCCCGCTGGCGAGCCACAGAACCGTCAACCGCCGCAGCACGGCGTCGTCGCTCCCGCCTTTGCGCCGGCGAATGATGACCGTCGCACGGTCGGCGAGTTGCGCCAGGCGCTGCAGATCAAGCCGAACCGCTCGATCATGGTCCTCACATTCGCCGCCATGGCGCTGTGGGCGGCCGGCTGGGTTCTGTATCTTTATTTCCATCAAGGAGAAATCCTCGATGGCGAGAACTCGATGCTCGCGCCGAAGCCGGTGCTGACTCTCGCGGCGCTCGTCGCGCCCCTCATCTTTCTCTTCCTCACCGGATTGATGGCGCGGCGCGCCCATGAGATGCGGCTCATCGCCAATTCCATGACTGAAGTGGCCATTCGGCTCATCGAGCCGGAGACGGTGGCCACCGAGCAGATCGTCTCGTTGTCACAGGCCATTCGACGCGAAGCGGCTTCCATGGGCGACGGCATCGAACGCGCGCTGGCGCGCGCCGGCGAACTCGAAGTGATCGTGCGCACGGAGGTCACCAACCTCGAACGCTCCTACACCGACAATGAGCGGCGCATTCGTCTGCTCA
>JBFXJV010000283.1:0-5063 GCA_050174515.1 Methylocystis sp. | reverse complement strand
TATCTCTATCTCTGTAGAATATTCTTGTTGCGTTAATTCTTATTCGGGACAAAACAACAAGATTAACCACTAATATTACAATAGCTCCGCACAGCAAACCCGCCATACCAGATGCTACCCAGCCAATCGGGCCATAAACATTCATCCACTGAGTTACTGAAACCGCCCAAGCAGGGATGGCGAAGCTGGCCACTAGCGCGCTCCCTGAAATGAATTGCCACAATGAAATTCCGTCGCTGGCAGTCGATATCCAGCTTCCAAGCCTGTTTCGCATGCATTAATCATATCATGATTCTCTCACATGTTCAAAGGGGATACCTTCGTGATAAGACTTGCGGAACGCAGTGAGAACATATATCGTTCGTTCATGATTTGTTTATGTTATCCAGCGAAAAGCTGCGGCGCAGCGAAAATCGACGATTGGGCATGCAAGGCGGAGCGGCGATGCTGACCAAAAAGCAAAACGACCTGTTGCGCTTCATCCATGAGCGCCTGAAGGAGTCGGGCGTGCCGCCGTCCTTCGACGAGATGAAGGACGCGCTCGATCTGCGTTCGAAATCCGGCATTCATCGGCTCATTCTCGCGCTCGAGGAGCGCGGCTTCATCCGCCGCCTGCCCAATCGCGCCCGCGCGCTCGAGGTTCTGCGCCTGCCCGAATCGGCGACGCCGCGAAGCGCCGGCGCGCGCAGCGGCAAGTTCGCCCCTTCGGTCATCGAGGGGAATCTGGGGCGTGTGCGTCCGCTCAACGAGCGTATCGAGGACGAGAGCGATCAGCAGGTCGCCATTCCGGTGATGGGACGCATCGCCGCCGGCACGCCGATCTCGGCCATCCAGAACCGCAGCCACACCATCAATCTTCCGCCCGACCTGCTGATGAGCGGCGAGCATTTCGCGCTCGAAGTGCGCGGCGATTCGATGATCGAGGCGGGCATCCTCGACGGCGACACCGTCGTCATCCGCAAGCAGGAGAACGCCGACACTGGCGATATCGTCGTGGCGCTGATCGACGATGAGGAAGCGACGCTGAAACGCCTGCGCAAACGCGGCGCGTCGATCGCTTTGGAGGCGGCGAATCCCGCTTACGAGACCCGCATCTTCGGCCCCGACCGCGTGCGCATCCAGGGCAAGCTCGTGAGCCTGCTGCGCAAATATTAGCTCTGTGCGCTTTTAGCGATGGCTGTCATTCCCGGCGCGCGCAACGCGCGCGATCGGAACTAAACACAACGACGTCATTGCGGGCGAAGCGAAGCAATCTAGAGTCGTGAGGCGGCCCCTTGGATTGCTTCGTCGGCCTTGCCTTCTCTCAATGACGAACAAAATCGCCGTCTCTATTCCAGCGGCTCCATCGCGCGGGCGTCTTCCTGATTGCGCTCTTCATCGCTGAGCGGCGGCGCAAATGCCGGCTTGCGGCGCTCTCGCGGCGCAGGCGACCATGGCCGGTCCTCGTCGACGGCGCGCGCCGTCGTCCATTCTACTTCGTCGCCATTGAAGCGCAGCGACACCGCACCTGTTTCGCTCAACTTGCGGCGATCGATCACGATGGGCGCGGCACATCCTAACGGCGCGTAAAGCGGCGTGACGACGACGCCGGCGCGCGCGCAATCTTCGAAAAAGGCGCCGCGCTTGGCGATGAGCGCAACGAAACGGCCGTCGATCGCCTTGGCGACACAGCCCAAATCATCGCAGGCGACGCCGCTCCTCGCATCCGACGACAGGCGCGCGTCGCCATCCGCTCGCAGCCATTGTTCGGCGGCGAACGCGCTCGGTCTTTGTCCCAAGACCGCAAGCTGCCCTGACGACAGGCGTAGCGCCGCCGATTCTCCGGTCGCCGGCACGGCGAGATCGAAGGGCGCGCCGCCTGTCGCGCCCATCAATCCGATCAAGGCGAGAGGAATGGCGAGGGCGCGCCACGCCCATGTTCGCCATAAAACGAGCGACAACACCGCGAGGCTCAAAAAAATAATCGCCCAGGGCGCGAAGGCTTTGACCGGCAGGCTCGCGCCTGGCGCGCTGGCGATGAGCCCCGCGAGATAAGTTACGAGATCGATGCCCATTTTGAGGTAGCGCCAGACGAATCCGTCAAGGCCGAGCGGATAGAGCGCGGCGCCGATGAGAGCGCAGGGAACCGCGAAGAATTCGATGATGGCGAGCGTAAGCGGATTGCCGATCAGCACATAGGGGCTGAGCTCATGAAAATCATTCGCCATGAATGACGCGGTCGCCGAGGTCGCGCACAACGTCGCGAAGATCGCCGCGCCCGGTCCTTGCAACAGGCGCTCGGCGACGGTCTCGCGAAACGCGCCCCACCATGTTTGCGGCGCGCGATCGCTTATGCGGCGCTTCTCGAGATATTCGCCGCGCCATTCATAGACGGCGATCAAGGCCGCAACGGCGGCGAAGGAAAGCTGAAAGCTTGCGCCGAGCAGCGCCTCCGGCTCGAAGGCGACGATCAGGAGCGCGGCGATCGCGAGATTGCGCATCGACAGCGACGGCCGATCGAAAAGGACGGCGGCAAGCATGATCAGCGTCATCACAAGCGCGCGCTCGGTGCCGACGCGCGAGCCCGTGCCGATATCGTAAAGAACGGCGCCGATCATCGCGAGCGCCGCCGCCCATTTCTTGATCGGATAGTTTAGCGCCAGAGTTTGCGACATCGCCAGCAGACGACGAAAGCCAACGAAGAAGATGCCGGCGACGAGAGTCATCTGAACGCCGGAAATGGTGATGATGTGAAATATGCCGGCGCGGCGGATCAGATTCTTGGCGTCGTCCGACAGGCGGTCGCGCTTGCCAGTCACCATCGCGGCGGCGATCGCCCCGGTATCGCCTCCAATAATTCGATAGACCCGCATCGCCAAAGCGTTGCGCATGCGATCGACGCGCGCAAAAAAGCGCAGCGACATGGGCGCCGGATCGGGCGGCGACATAGTTTCGATGCGCCCCAGCGCGTTGCCGACGCCGCCGATACGCGCAAAATACGCGTCGCGCGCGAAATCATAGCCGCCCGGCAGCGCCGCCCGCGCCGGCGGCATCAGCCGCGCCTTTAAGGCGATGAAGTCTCCGGCGGAAAAATTCGGGTCGCGGCGTGTCGTCAGCCGCACGCGGGCGGGGACGACGTCTTCCGGCAGGCCTTCGGCGCTCGCGACGCGCAGAATGAAACGCGCGCCGACGCGCCGCAGATCAACCTGCTCGACGAAGCCGGTCAGCTCTCCGATCCCAACCCGCGGCATGATCGGCGCGGCGACCCGCGCCGTTCGCCAGGCGCCTGACGCGAAGCCGCCGGCGACGAAAGCGAGCGCGAGAAACAGCGCATAGGCGCGCGCATGGCGGCGCGTAAGTGCGGCGAGGATCGCAAAGGCTGCGAGCGCACAGAGGCAAAGCGTCAGCGACGGCTCGCGCTCGGCTGAAAAATAGAGCGCGACGCCGGCGCCGGCGGCGACGACCAGCCAAAGAAACGGACGGCGCAGCGCGCGTTCCTGCTCAAGCGACGCGCCAAGAGCTTCAGCCAAACGTCCCGCGCGCAACGGCAGGAGGCGCGATGAAACATCGCGGCCGCCTGCTTCCTTCTCAGCCGTGCGTGAGGCTTCGCCCAAGGCGATCTTCCCAGTTCGGATTGGATCGGGAAGCTTAGCGCCGCGCGGCCCCGTTGTCGCGGCCTAGGTTCAGCTGCCCACAAGGCTCACCCGCCGGCGGCGTCAAAAATCGCGCCGGCTTCGATCATGTCGAAGTCGGGAATTCGGGCGGTCGCCAAAGGATCCTCGCCTGAAATCCATTGTTCGAGCGCGTTCGGCGCCGAGAGCGCGACGTTAAGCGCTCTGTTGATTTCGTATAGTCCCCACGCCAAACCGGCGCGCCGCAGCGCCGCCATCAAGGCGTTCTGGACGAGGCTGCGGACGACGAGATGCGGCGTGGAGATCGGCGCTTCAACCGCTTCCCCTCGAGCGGCGGCAAGACATGACGCCCTGTCGAACGCCGCGTGGCCGCGACACGCAAGCGGTCGCATCTTGTAGGCGAGACATAATTCGCGCTCGATCAGCGGGCACGCGCCTTGCGCCGCCATTCGCTGCTCCTCGGATAGCGCGCCAAGCGCCCGATCGGCGTCGGCGATCCGCTGCTGAAGCATGATTCCGCGCTCAGCGAAGGCGGCGGCGTTAACAGAAATGAAGCGCGCGAGCACAAATACTTCGGGAGCCGTCGCGACGACGCGCAGGCGGCAGCAGCCCGCGCATTCCCCATGGCAGGCCAAAGCCGGATCGCCCTCCGCCTGAATCGCGACATTCTTCGTAAAGCTGTCGAACGCCTGCGCGCAGAGCAGCGCGACAAGCTCCGGGCGCATCCGGCGAGCGTCGATCGTCTCGCTGAACGCGTGCGAGGTCGCCTTGAAAAAGGCGGAGGGACCGCGATCTCCGTTCGTCAATATATTCCGCCCTTCCGTCTATCGAAGGCGATCGGAGCGGCGCGCCGATCAATGCGCAATCGCTCCCGCCGCCTGAGATTGGCCCCACCGTCAGATCGCTCAAGCGTCGATGTCAGGGTCGACATATTCCGACAGTTCGCCGGCAAAGCAAACCCAATCCTGTCAGGCCTCAGGGCGATCGGGCGAAGGGCCTCCTCGCCCTTCGAGACGCGTGCTGCGCGCGCTCCTCAGGATGAGGAAGCCCTTCGCCCGATCCCCCTGGTCAGGCCTTCCGCAAGGAGCGACGACAGGCCGAGCCCCCTCGCCTCAAGCGTTGGCCACGCCAATGGATCGCTCGTCGAGCGCGGCGGTCTTGAACAGCGCATAAACGTGAGAGCCCTCCTTCAAAGACAGATCTTCCAGAGCGCCTCTTGTGATCGTCGCCAAAAGCGGACCGTCATCCTTCAGCTCAATTTCGACCGTCGCGATCGGCCCTTCAAATTGGATGTTCGCCACCCTGCCCCAAAGAACGCTTCTGGCGCTGATCTCATGAGGCGGAAGCAGCGACAGCACCACGTCGGTCGCTTTGACAATGACGCGCGCCAAGCTGCCCGGTTGGCCCGCCGAACCTTCAATCCAGATCGTTCCAGACGAATGTCTGAGCTTC
>JBFXJV010000282.1:0-5086 GCA_050174515.1 Methylocystis sp. | reverse complement strand
CGATTGCCACGTCTCCGGCAACGCCGATCTTCGCGCTCGCCTCCATGATCGTCTCGGTCATCATCCTACGCGGAACCGGATTGATCGCAGGCTCGCCGGGCGGCAGCGGCAGGCCGGGGCGCGTCACCGTTCCGACGCCCTCGCCCGCGAAGAACCGCACGCCGGCGCTTGGCGCGCCGCGCCGCACCCGCGCACAAACAAGAGCGCCATGCGTGACGTCGGGATCGTCGCCGGCGTCCTTGACCACGCCGGCGCGGGCGAAACCCTCGCCGCGTTCAAAGGTCGCCAGGGCAAAAGCGACGCGCTTGCCAGAGGGCAATGCGATCTCGACCGGGTCGGGCGGCGGCGCGCCGGTCGCCAGCGCCTCGAAGGCGGCGCGCGCCGCCGCAGTCGCGCAGGCGCCCGTCGTCCAGCCGCGGCGCAAAGGACGCCCGCTTCCCCCATCGCTCATGCGCCCTCTTTACCCCGAAGGGCGGACGCGCGACACCGGCGCGGCGATCCGCTACAAGATGCGGCGATTTTCAGATCAGGGAGCACGCTTACATGTGGCGCAGCGTTTCATCCTTCCTCGGCCTTATCGCGCTGGCCGCCGCCGATTCGAGCGGCGCCCAGGCGTTTGAACTCTCCAGCCCCGACATCGCCGAAGGCAAGACCATCGACATGAAACATGTCTATGATTCCTTCGGCTGCACCGGCGAGAACGTCTCGCCGGAACTCAATTGGAACGATCCGCCGCCCGGCACCAAAAGCTTCGCCGTCGCCGCGCATGACCCCGATGCGCCGACCGGCGGCGCCGGCTTCTGGCACTGGCTCGTCGTCGACATTCCCGCCGGCGTTCGCGGCCTGAAGCGCGGCGCCGGCGACGCGTCGGGCAAGAATCTGCCGCCCGGCGCGCATCAGCTGGAGACCGATTTCGGCGACAAGGCCTATGGCGGCCCCTGCCCGCCGCCGGGCAAGCCGCACCGCTATATTTTCACCGTCTACGCGCTCAAGACCGAAAGCCTTGGCGACGCCGCTCATGGCCGCACCGCCATCGCCGGCTTCACGATCAATCAGAACGCGCTCGCCAAGGCGTCGATCACCGCGCTCTTCGGGCGGTGAATTGCGAGCTTGCGCTGCTGGCGCTCGCCATCGAGGCGGGCGTCGGCTATCCGGACGCGCTCTTTCGTAAGATTGGCCATCCGGCGACCTGGCTCGGCGCGCTGATCGCGACGCTGGACCGTCGCCTGAATCGTGAAACCGATCCTTTCGCGCTTCGACGGTCGAAGGGCGTTGTCGCACTCGCCATGCTTCTCGTCATGGCGGTCGGAGTCGGCGCCTTGATTGAACGCGCGGCGCTTGCGCTTCCCTTCGGATGGATCGCCTTGGCGGCGATCTCGTCCACGCTCCTGGCGCAGCGCAGCCTCCACGCCCATGTCGCCGCGGTCGCCGAGGCGCTGACGGCCTCTCTCGAAGACGGACGGGCGGCGGTTGCCAAGATTGTCGGCCGCGACGTGTCGGCGCTCGACGCGGCCGGGGTCGCTCGCGCCGCGATCGAGAGCCTCGCCGAGAATTTTAGCGACGGCGTCGTCGCGCCGGCGCTCTGGCTCGCGGTTTTCGGCCTGCCGGGGGGGCTGGCCTACAAGGCGGTCAACACCGCCGACAGCATGATCGGCCACAGGTCGGCCCGCTATCTCGCCTTTGGCTGGGCCGCGGCGCGCTGCGACGATCTGATGAATTACCTCCCCTCGCGCGCGGCCGCGGGCCTGCTGGCCGCCGGGGCGCTCATGCTGTCAGGCGCCTCTCCGGCCCTGGCGCTGGCGGCTGCCCGGCGGGACGCGCCAAAACATGTCTCGCCCAACGCCGGCTGGCCCGAATCCGCGGCGGCAGGCGCGCTCGGCCTTGAACTTGGCGGTCCGCGCGCCTATGGCGGATCTCGGATGATCGAGGGCGCGATTCTCGGATGTGGAAGGCGAGAGGCGACCGCCGTCGATATCGGCCGGGCGCTTGCGCTCTATCGACGATCCGTCGCCTTCCTCTGGTTAGCGCTTGCAATCGGAGCCTTGACGGCGTGAATATCACAGAATTGTCAATTTTTTGCCGGGTCTTGCGCCAGATCAACTCGTCAGATTTCTAATTTCCCCCATTTTGTATTTGTTATAGTCTGATTTGTGCAGCGCAACATCAAACCCGCGGCGCGGCGGCTGCGATGGGGGTGGCGGGAGAAGCGTGACGATGGATCGAATGTCCTACCAGCTGTACGAAATGATGCACTTGGCGTTCGCGCCCGCGCGGGCGGCGACTGACGCCATGTTGCATGCGATAAAGAACCCGCTCAATCCGATGCATCACACGTCGCTCGGCCGCAGCATCGCCGCGTCTGCGGAGCTCTTCGAGCGCATGACCCGACGCTACGGCAAGCCGCTGTTCGGCTTGGACACGACCATTGTCGACGGAACCGAGGTGGAGATCGTCGAGGAAATCGTCTGGAGCCGGCCCTTTTGCGGGCTGCTGCATTTAAATCGGCAGTTTCCGGGTCCCACGCCCAAGCAGTCGAAACTGCTGATCATCGCGCCGATGTCCGGCCATTACGCGACGCTGTTGCGCGGCACGGTCGAAGCGTTCCTCCCCACCCACGACGTCTACATCACGGACTGGAGCGACGCGCGCACGGTGCCGCTCGCCGACGGCGCTTTCGGCCTCGACGATTACATCGACTACCTTTGCGACATAATGCGCTTCCTCGCGCCGGGCGCGACGGACAGGCCTCTGCATACGCTCGGAGTCTGTCAGGCTTCGGTGCCGTTGATCTGCGCGGTCGCTGCGATGGAGGCGGAAGACGATCCCGACGTTCCGGAATCCATGGTGCTGATCGGCGGCCCAATCGACACGCGCGTCAATCCGACCGCCGTCAACAGGCTCGCGCAGCAGCGCGGCATCGACTGGTTCCGCGCGCACTGCATCCACACCGTGCCTTTCCCCCATTCCGGCATGGGACGTCGGGTCTATCCGGGCTTCCTGCAACTTTCCGGCTTCATGTCGATGAATTTCGAGCGGCACATCTCGGCCCATCTCGAAATGTTCAATCATCTCGTCGAAGGCGACGGCGACTCCGCCGAAAAGCACCGGGATTTTTATGACGAATATCTCGCCGTTATGGATTTGACCGCGGAATTCTATCTGCAAACCGTCGATCGCGTCTTCATTCGTCACCAGGTGCCGCTCGGCCTGTTCCGTCACCGCGGCAATCTCATCGATCTCACGGCGATCAGGCGCACGGCGATACTGGCCGTCGAGGGCGAAAAGGACGACATTTCCGGCGTCGGCCAGACGGAAGCCGCGCTTGAGCTGTGCGCCAACATTCCTGCAGCGCGCAAAGGCCATCATTTGCAGAAGGGCGTAGGCCATTACGGCGTCTTCAACGGCTCGCGATTCCGCGCCGAAGTCGCGCCGCGCATTTGCGCATTCGCATCGGAGATGGAGCGTCTCGGCGGCGTGGCGTCGCAGCCTCGCCTTGCGTGGAGCGCGGAATAAAGGCAAACTCCGCGCCGTCGCCGCGATAAAGAGCGGGCGCTTATGCGCGCCTGTCGCATCAATCATCCAGGGAACATTCGATGGACGTGCAGGACGCAGCTTCGCGTGAGGCGCTGCAAAAGGAAATTGACGCCATTCATTGGTATCATGAATTCGATTTCGGCGACGGGCTGCGCGCCGTCAGCGTCTCGCAGGCAGAGGATCACCGCCGTATCTGGCGCTTCATCGAGAGCGAACTCGACAAGATCGATTTCGCCGGAAAGAGCGTGCTCGAAGTCGGCTGCTGGGACGGGTACTGGAGCTTTTACGCGGAGCGGCGCGGCGCCAAACGCGTGCTCGCCACCGACGACGTGAGCCAGAACTGGGCGAGCGGCGCCGGGCTGCGCCTCGCCAAGAAGCTGCTCAAATCCAACGTCGAGATCAATCAGAGCGTCTCGATCTACGAAGCCTCGAAGCTCAACGAGACCTTCGACATCATTCTCTGTCTCGGCGTCTATTATCATCTCGTCGACCCCTTCGCCGGCTTCGCCGAGGCGCGCCATCTCATGCACCAAGGTTCGATCGCCGTCTTCGAAGGCGACGCCACGCTCGAATTGCGGCCGGACACCTACTATTGGGACATGTCGGATTCCTCGAAGTCCTGTTTCGTGCCGACGCAATGGGGCCTCAACCATATGCTGAAGACGGCCTATATGGATGTCGTCGCACAGAGCTGGATGCGTCCGCCGCCTTCGTTCAAGGTCAATGTCGATCCGGCGCATCTTATCGGCTTCACCGGCGCGCTTGAGCCCTCCGGCTTCGCGCCCTTGAAACATCGCGAGCGCATTCTCACCGTGGTGAAGCCGTTCAGCGGCGAAAATCCGCTGCATCCCTACAAGCCGCCGTTCAACCTTGCGAAATTCGACACGCGCTGGACGTGATACGAGGCCTGTCATTCCCGGCAGGTCGAGGGCCTGACCGGGAATCCCGAGTCGCGACAAGGATCATGGACGTCCCGCTGGACTCCCGATCGCGCGCATTGGGCGCGTCGGGAATGACGCAAGCGGTTCAGACGGGAATCGTATAGGGCGTCTACAGAACCGGCGTCAGACCGGCGGCGAAATTCTCGCGCGCCAGCCTCATCAGCAATCCGGTCGTCTCCTCGTCGGCGAGCCAGGCGTCGACGCGAGGGTTGCTGAGCTTTGCCGGATCGTGTTTGCCGTAGATTTTGTAGCAGGATGCGATGTATTGCGGCAGCGTCAAAAAGTCGCCCACCGTCGTCGCGAGATGGTGGTTCTGCAGCTTGAACATATAGCCGCCCTGGGCGCCGTACCGCTTGGCGATCGGCGGGTAGATCGGGAATATCTCGCTGCGCGCCAGATCGTGGATGTCGTAGTAATTGAAATTCACCGTGCGGAACTTGAGCCCGATCTTCTCGAAAAGCTTCTTGGAGAGATCGAACAGCGTGAAGCTCATCGGATGCACCGTGCTGTACATGAACACGCCGCGCCGCGACCAGTTCATCAGTTCGTTCGAAAGATCGATGTCGAATCGATCGCGCGTCGTGTCGAGCAGTTCCCGCGACGCGTCGTTC
>JBFXJV010000281.1:0-5094 GCA_050174515.1 Methylocystis sp. | reverse complement strand
GCGGTCCAGGGCGACATGCAGGAGCTTGGGCCTCGGGCTGGCGAACTGCACGCGGATCTCGCCCAGGACCTTATCGACGCCAGGGTTGATCTGCTATTCACCTCCGGACCGTTGATGTCGCGCCTGAGTTACGCTGCGCCTGAAGAGATGCGCGCCGCGCATCGGGCGACGCCGCTGGAACTGGAAGAGGCGGTTCTCTCCGCCGTTCGGCCCGGCGACGTTGTGATGGTGAAAGGCTCCAATGGTTCGCGAATGTCGCGGATCGTCTCAGCCTTGAAAACTGCGTTCGCTCACGAGATGGCGAACTGAGGAGAGACGATGCTCACGTTGCTCGCGGACCTTTCTTATCTTTACAGTCCGCTGAATGTCTTCCGCTACATCACTTTTCGCGCCGCCATGGGGGCGGCGACGGCGCTGTTTTTCGTCTTCTTCTTCGGACCGGGCGTGATCGCGGCGTTGCGCATCAAGCAGGGCAAGGGGCAGCCGATCCGCGAGGATGGGCCGGCGTCGCATCTCGTGACCAAAAAAGGCACGCCGACGATGGGCGGCCTGATGATTCTGTCGGGACTGGTCGCGGCGACGCTGCTCTGGGCGAATCTGCGCAATTCCTATGTGTGGATCGTGCTCTTCGTCACCGTCGGTTTCGGCCTCATCGGCTTTTATGACGACTTTCTCAAGGTGACCAAGCAGTCGCATGCGGGCTTTTCCGGCAAGCTGCGACTGGCGCTCGAATTCCTGATCGCCGGTCTTGCCTGCTACGCATTGATGCAAAGCGGCGGAGAGAACATGACCAAGCTCGCCATTCCCATGGTGAAGGGCTATGTCGCGACGCTCGGGCCCTATTTCATCCTGTTTGGCGCCTTCGTCATCGTCTCGGCGGGTAATTGCGTCAATCTCACCGACGGGCTCGACGGACTGGCCATCGTGCCGTCGATGATCGCCGCCGGCGCCTTCGCGATCTTCGCCTATCTCGTCGGCAATTCGATCTTTTCGAATTATCTCGGCGTCAATTACGTGGCGGGCGTCGGCGAATTGACCATCGTCTGCTCGGCGTTCATCGGCGCCGGCCTCGGCTTCCTATGGTTCAACGCGCCGCCTGCGCAAATCTTCATGGGCGACACCGGTTCGCTGGCGCTCGGCGGACTCGTCGGCTCGGTGGCGGTGGCGGTGAAGCAAGAGTTCGTGCTCGTCATCGTCGGCGGCCTTTTCGTTCTGGAAGGCGCGTCGGTGATCATCCAGGTCGTCTACTACAAGCTCACCAAGAAGCGTATCTTCCTGATGGCGCCCATTCATCATCACTTCGAGCAGAAGGGCTGGAAAGAGCCGCAGATCGTCATCCGCTTTTGGATCATCGCCTTCGTGCTTGCCCTGATGGGCCTCTCGACCTTGAAGCTGAGGTGACGATGACGCCGGTCGAAACCTTCAAGGGCAAGCGCGTCGCGCTTTTTGGCCTCGGCGGCTCGGGCCTGTCCACCGCCCGCGCGCTGATCGCAGGCGGGGCGCGGGTCGCCGCCTGGGACGACGGCGAGGCCGGCCGGCTCAAAGCGGTCGCGCAAGGCGTAGCGCTCGAGGATCTCGTGGCGGCGGATTGGCGCGGTTTCGATGCGCTCATCCTTTCTCCCGGCGTGCCGCTGACTCATCCTGAGCCGCACTGGGTGGTGCAAGCGGCGAAGGCCGCCGGAGTCGAAATCATCGGCGACGTCGAACTCTTCTGCCGCGAGCGCGAAGCGCGCGCTGGCGGATCGCCCTTCATCGCCATCACCGGCACCAACGGCAAATCGACGACGACGGCGCTGATTGCCCATATCCTGCGTGAGGCCGGCCGGGACGTGCAGCTCGGGGGCAATATCGGCGTGCCGATTCTCGATCTCGAGCCGCCGTCGGATGAGCGCATTCACGTCATCGAATGTTCGTCGTTCCAGATCGATCTCGCGCCCTCTCTGGCGCCGACCATCGGCGTGCTGATCAATGTTACGCCGGATCATATCGACCGACACGGGACGATCGAAAATTACGCCGCGATCAAGGAACGGATGGTCGCGGCGGCCGAAGTAGCCTTGGTCGGCGTCGACGATTCCTATTGCCATGCGATCGGCGCGCGTCTGGCCGAAGCCGCGTCGCCAGAGAAGCGCGTTGTGCCAGTGTCGGCGAAGCGTGCGCTCGATTGGGGCTTCTATGTCGAGGATCGCAGCGTCTATTTCCGTGAGCGAGGGCATCCGCCCGACGAAGCCGAACTCATTGGTTCGCTCGACGGCGCGCGCGCGCTTCGCGGCGCGCATAATGCGCAGAACGCCGCCTTCGCCGCCGCCGCCGCATGGGAGTGCGGCCTCGACGACGACGAGATCGCGAGCGGCCTGTTGAGCTTCCCCGGTCTTCCGCATCGCATGGAGGAAGTCGGCCGCATTGAGCGTGCGCTGTTTGTCAACGACTCGAAGGCGACCAACGCCGACGCGGCCGAAAAAGCGCTGACGAGCTTTGCCGATATCTACTGGATACTCGGCGGCCGATCGAAAGAGGGCGGCGTCGAGCCGCTGCGGCCGCATTTCTCGCGCATACGTAAAGCCTATCTCATCGGCGAGGCGACCGACGATTTTGCGCGCACGATGGAAGGCGCGCTGCCTTTCGAACGTTGCGGAACGCTCGACGTCGCGACGACTCGCGCGGCGCTCGACGCGCTTCGTGAGGGCGCGCCGGAGCCGGTCGTGCTGCTGTCGCCGGCCTGCGCGTCCTACGACCAATTCGCTAATTTCGAGGAGCGGGGCGACGCCTTTCGCGGCCTCGTCGAGGGCCTTCCCGCCGTCATCGCGGCGCGAAAAGGAGAAGCGACATGATCTCGCGCGCGCAACGAACGCCATTCTCGGACTGGGCGTGGACGGTGGATCGCTGGCTGCTTGCCAGCCTCGCTTTGCTGATCGTCGCCGGACTGGTCTTCGCCATGGCCGGCAGCCCGCCCGTCGCCGAGCGGCTGCATCTCGCAACCTTCCACTTCGTCAACAAGCAGGCGATTTATCTTGTGCCGGCGCTCGCCGTGATGATCGCGACCTCATTTCTATCGCCGCGCCATGTGCGCCGGCTGGCGCTCGTCATATTCGTCGTTTCGCTCGCGCTCGTCTTCGCCACGATCCTCTATGGCCAGGAGGTGAAGGGCGCGAGGCGATGGATATTGGGCGTTCAACCCTCGGAATTCTTGAAGCCCGCATTCGTCGTCCTGGTCGCCTGGGCGTTCTCGGAAGGGGCGCGGCGCAAGGACGTTCCTGGAAATCTGATCGCGCTTCTGTTGCTGCCGATCGCGATCGTGCCGCTGATGCTGCAGCCCGATTTCGGGCAGACGATGCTGATTTCGATCGTCTGGGCGGCGCTGTTCTTCATGGCCGGCCTGCATTGGATATGGGTGGTCGGATTGGGCGGCCTTGGCGGCGTTTCGGCGCTGCTCGCCTATAAATTCGTGCCGCATGTCCATGCGCGCATCGAGACGTTTCTGGAGCCGCCGCCGCCGGTCGCCGGCGTGCCGGCCAATTTTCAGTCCGAGACGGCGCTCGAAAGCTTCATCGCCGGATCGTGGTTCGGCAGGGGACCCGGCGAAGGGGTCATTAAGCGCATCCTGCCCGACTCGCACACCGATTTCATCTTCGCGGTCATCGGCGAGGAATTCGGCGTTCTCGTCTGCATCGCGCTCGCCGCGGTCTTCGCCTTCGTGGTGGTGCGGGGGCTGTTCTCGGCAGCCCGCAACAGCGACCCCTTCTGCCGATTTGCGACGGCTGGGCTGGTGATGCTGTTTGGACTGCAGAGCTGCATCAATATGGCGGTGAACGTCCATCTCATGCCCGCCAAGGGAATGACGCTGCCTTTCGTCTCTTACGGCGGCTCCTCGCTAATCTCGCTGTCGCTCGCCATGGGCTTTCTCCTCGCCGTCACCCGCAAGCGGCCGCGGGCCCGGGTGATGAGCGAACTCGCCGCGACGGGCGTTCCGGCGGCGGCGTGATAAAAGCTCCGGTATGATTGATTCTCCAATTCTCCTCGCCGCCGGCGGCACCGGCGGACATCTCTTTCCGGCCGAGGCGCTCGCCCATGCGCTCGCCGAGCGGGGACTGCCGGCGGAACTCGTTACCGAAGAACGTGCGCTGCGCTATGGCGGAAGCTTTCCGGCAAGGGCCATGCATGTGATTCCCGCCGGAACGCCACGCGGCGGCTCTCTCTTCGCCAAGGCGCAAGCGGTGGCGCGTCTGGCTATCGGCACGGCGCAGGCGGTCGCGCTGCTGCGACACGTCAAGCCGGCCGTGGTGATCGGCTTTGGCGGCTATCCGACCGTGCCCCCCTTGCTGGCGGCCTCCTATCTCGGCGTGCCGAGCGCCCTGCATGAAGCGAACGGCGTGATGGGGAAGGCCAACCGCTTTCTCGCCGGCCGCGTCGACAGGATCGCCGCCGGCCTGCCGACTCTCGCCGTGCCTCCGGCCTTGAAAAGCAAGGTCGTCGTCACCGGCAATCCGGTGCGACCCAATGTGCTCGAGGCCGCGAGCGCTCCCTATCCGTCATTCGACGACGGCATATTTCGGCTGCTCGTCGCCGGCGGCTCGCAAGGCGCGCGGGTGATGGCGGATATCGTGCCGGCGGCGGTCGCGGCGCTCCCAGACGCGCTGCGGGCGAAAATCGCCGTCGTGCAGCAGGCGCGTCCCGAAGACATCGCGCGCGTCGAGGCGATCTACGGCGGCGCACGGGTCGCCGCCGAGATCGCGCCCTTTTTTGCCGACTTTCCGGCGCGAGTCGCAGCGGCCCATTACGTCATCGCCCGCGCCGGCGCGTCGACGGTCTCGGAGCTTGCGGTCGTTGGGCGCCCGGCGATGCTTGTGCCGCTGCCGCATGCGCTCGATCAGGATCAGGCGGCGAACGCCGCTTTTCTCGAACAGGCGGGCGGCGCCGAAACCGTGCCACAGAGCGATTTCACGCCGGAATTTCTGACAGTGCGCCTGTGTGATCTGATCAGCGCGCCGGCGCAACTTGCCGCGTGCGCAGATGCCGCAAAGAGCGTCGGCGTCGCCGACGCCGCCGAGCGTCTCGCCGATCTGATCTTGGACGTAGCGCGGAGAGGCGCTGCGA
>JBFXJV010000280.1:0-5115 GCA_050174515.1 Methylocystis sp. | reverse complement strand
GTTTGCATGCGCGATCGCGATAGACTGTTCATGCGCGTTCCCCGACATCCTCCAGAGACTCGCTATGCCAGCGGTCGTCGAAGGACCCAAACTCGCCGCGCTGTCCTGCGGCAAGCCCGCTTATCTCGTGGTGCTGCTGCATGGTCCGGACAGTGACGGCGCCGCGATCATCGATCAGGCGCTGAACTGGGCGCCCGCCATGCCCAAGGCCGATTTCGTCGCCGCGGAGGCGCCTTTTCCGTGCGCCTCCGGCGGGCGGCAATGGTTCGAAAACGCCGATGCGAGGATAGCGCACAACGCAAGCGCGCGATCGCCGACATCGCAGCGTTCTTCACCGCGCGGCGGAAGAAGGACGGCGAGCGAAGCGCAGCTGAAGATAGCCCGTTTTAGTAGCGAACAAGCCGGTCAATGATCAGAAAAAACGGATATGTCTCCTGGCTTCCGCAACATCTTGTTGACCTCGCCCTGGTGCAGCTCTTCGGTGTAGATCATCGTGCGCGCATATTCCTCCAACATCACGGACACGCCTTCCACTTCCTTGAGCAGGTCGCGGTAAAGCTGCAGCGCCGCTCCTTCGTGAGCCAAGGACTCGCGCAGAATATCGCCAATATCATGTTGGTGGGTTTCCAGCAGCGGGCCGATTTTTAGCGATGGATGCCCGCCCAGATGCGTGATCAGCTCGCCCGCCTTTTGTGCGTGGTCGAGAGATTCGGCGGCTTGTTCACGCAGCCAAGAGATGATGGGAAGGCGATTGTAACCAAAAACCATGAGGGAATAATGCGTGTAGCGCACTACGCCCGACAACTCGCTTTCCATAATGCGATTGAGCGTGGCGATGACTGTGTCTTTGATCGCACTTTCTTTCTTGGCCATCTCTCTCTCCTAGTTGGAACATCCGGAGCGCGCCGTCTCAGACGTTCGCTTCGCCAAACGGGCCTACTTTGGCGGTCCGGAAGCAACGCAAATGAGATATGGGCATCACGCGTTCGTCCAGCGTTGCGTTGAATCGTCGCGGTTGAATCGCTGAGTCGTTCGGGTCGTAGTAGATTCCCGATGAAGCCCGATGATGAAAGATTCTAGACAAATTGAGGCGAGGCGCATTGATCGGCGCCGAGCGGCTGTCCGAGCATGGGGCTACAGGCCATTTTGGTTGGCTGAGGCAACGAAGATAGGTCGCCCGAGCGGCGAATCCGAGAAGATCTCATGGAGAAAGAAATCGACTCCGATGATCCAGCCGACGCTGCTGCCGCTCGCGCGGTTGATCGGAATGATCGCCTCAGCTCCAATCTGGAAGTAATCTCCTATCCAGAAGACGCCTGGATTGATCGTTCCAGTCGTCCGGAGTCCGGTCTGGAAATTATTGCCAACAGGCGTGGAGAACTGCGTTTCGATGATGGGCACGAGGCGCCGAATCATGTCGGGCAGCCCGACTTCGGAGACTTCGGAATCCAAATAACTCAGACTGTATTGCAGCGTCGCTCCATAGGACAGGAATTGCGGATGGCGCGTAACATCGAGACTCACGTCGCCACTTGACGGATCGACTAGCGTCACGAGCGTTCGCCGCCAGGTGGCGAATTCATAGCCGATCTGGCCGCTGATCCCGAAAGGCCGCGCCCAAGAGAGAGCGTCAGGCAAATCGTTAAGCCCTTTGGCGAACCACAGCGTCGGCGCCACCACGGTGAATTTGTCCGCGCCGATCGACGGGCTCCCAATATTTCCCCAGAGGACCGACACGCCTGCGGACATGACCAGTTCCGATGGAACGTCGGTCAGAAACTGATATTTCAAAGCCGTTTCCAGGTTCTGGAAGCCGCCGGCGCTCAGGCCGTCGGGCGCGCGACGGCGCATATAGGAACTGCCGATGGAGACGCCCAATCTTTCGGTTATGCGTTTGGAAAATTCCGCTGGGAACTCGGTTTCTCGCCCCGAAGGATCGTCGCCGTTCTTCATCATCGACAGATTGGGAATGGCGAGTTCATCCATATTGCACGCGTCATCTATCGCGAGCGTCGCTGGAAAGATCCGGTCTCCGACCTCACAGTGAGCGTGGGCGCGCGACGCTGCAAGGAGCGCAACTATTGATGCGATCGCCCCGACCCAGCCGGCGAACCCGCGCAGTCTATGACGTTCTGATTGCGAAGGATGAATCGTGTACGCCATACGACCGACTCCTGTCGATCCAACATGTTTTACTTTTCAATACTGCTTATATCAGAGTACAGGTAAGAATATCTTGGAATGCTTCTCGCAAAAGCCTTGATTGGAAGCCTTCCAGATAATTATATGCAAAGAATTCTAGCAATATGCTTACTTTATCTCCGTCGTGTATTGTTGCATGATGGCCGCGACGCTGCGGGCGCGGCGACTTCTGCTTGCAGGACCAAGAATGACTGTTTTTCGCTTGAGCGACATATGTCGCGGCGCCGTTCGCGTGACTGCGCTTGACCCCGGAGTCGGATCTGAGCAGCGTCTGATCGACCTCGGCCTTCGTGTCGGTTCGACGCTTTCCGTGCTTGAACAGGATGTGAATGCCGGCGTGCTTGTCGCCATTGGCGACGGGCGAATCGCCGTCGACGCAGCGACCGCTCGGCTGGTGCAGGTGACGAGATTGGAGGAAACCTTCAAGCCCATGACGATTGGCGATCTCAGGCCCGGAGAGCGCGCCCGCATCGTTGGCATGGGCAAGGGCATGCTGGGTTATCGACAGCGGCTCATGGCGATGGGGCTTACGCCCGGCGTCGAATTCATGCTGACGCGCGTCGCGCCGCTCGGAGATCCCGTTGAGATTCAAGTCCGCGGCTTTTCCATGAGCTTGCGCAAAGCCGAGGCGGAACTCCTGGCTGTAGAAAAGCTCTCATGAATCGTGGAACCGGAAGAACCATCGTCGTCGGCATCGTCGGCAATCCAAACTGCGGCAAAAGCACGCTCTTCAACGCTTTGACCGGCGGGCGCCAGGAGGTCGGCAACTGGCCTGGCGTAACAGTGGAAAAGAGGAGCGGACGCTATCAATATGACGGCGACACATATGAGGTGATCGACCTGCCCGGCGTTTATTCGCTCGGCGGGACGATTCAAATTTCGGAAGACGAACGCGTCGCGCGCGACTTCGTGCTGTCGGGCGAGGCCAGTCTCATCATAAACATCGTCGACGCCTCAAACCTCGAGCGCAATCTCTATCTCACAGCTCAGCTTCTGGAGCTGCACGCGCCCATGGTGATGGCGGTGAACATGATGGATATCGCCAAGCGCCGCGGAATCGGTTTGGATATTGCGAAACTTTCGCGGGAATTGGGCTGTTCGGTCGCGCCGCTCATCGCGGCCAGAGGAACTGGCGTGTCCGATCTAAAGGCCTATGTCGCAGACCTCGCAGATCGGCTGCGTCCTCCGCAGGTGACACCCAACTATGGCTCGGCGGTCGAGTCCGTCATTGGCGAACTGGAGCCTCTTCTCGCCGAAGACGGCTTGCTGCGTCCGCATTGGCGCGCTCTTAAGCTGCTCGAAGGGGATGCGATCATCGGAGCCGCGATGGATGAGCGGCTCGAAAGCGCAGTTGACTCGGCTCGCACGATGTTGACGGCGGCGTTCGGAGAGGATCCTGATATCGTCATCGCCGACGCGCGGTTCGGATTCGTGACCAAGATCGTCGAAAGGACCGTGAGGCGGTCCCGCCGAGCGTCGCGCACCTTGTCGGATCGCATCGACCATGTAGTGCTGAACCGCTTTCTCGGCATCCCGATATTTCTGATGATGATGTATGCGATGTTCATCTTCACCATCAGGATTGGCGGGGCTTTCATCGATTTTTTCGCGCAGGCGACTGGCGCGCTGCTCGTCGACGGGGGACGTCAAGCGCTGGAGCAATCCAACGCGCCGCAATGGCTAATCGTTCTGCTGGCTGACGGCGTCGGCGGCGGCATTCAAACGGTCGCGACCTTTATTCCGATCATCGGCTTTCTGTATCTCTTCCTCTCTTTTCTTGAAGATTCCGGCTACATGGCCCGGGCCGCTTTCGTCATGGACCGTGCGATGCGCGTGATCGGACTTCCCGGTAAATCCTTCGTGCCGCTGATCGTCGGCTTTGGCTGCAATGTGCCGGCGATTATGGCGACGCGCACATTGGAGAGCCGCCACGACCGGATATTAACCATCATGATGGCGCCGTTCATGTCGTGTGGCGCACGATTACCGGTCTACGCGCTATTTGCCGCCGTCTTCTTTCCGACGAGTGGCCAAAACATCGTGTTCTTGCTCTATTTGATCGGCATTCTGTTCGCTGTCGGAACGGGGTTCTTGCTAAAAAACACGGTGCTGAAAGGAGAGGCCTCTCCATTCATCATGGAGTTGCCGCCCTACCACATGCCGACGGCGGGCACAGTTCTGCTGAGGGCGTGGGATCGTTTAAAAAGCTTCGTGTTCCGGTGCAGCCGAGTCATCGTTCCGATCGTGGTGGCGCTGAGCTTTCTCAACGCCATCGGCGTCGATGGCAGTTTCGGCAATCAGAACAGCGAAAAATCCGCCCTTTCCGCTGTCGGCAAGGCGCTCGTCCCTGCGTTCGAGCCCATGGGCATGACGCAGGACAATTGGCCTGCCGCGGTCGGCGTGTTCACGGGCGTTTTGGCCGAGGAGGCGGTGATCGGCACGCTCAACGCGCTCTATTCGCAACTTGGCGCGAAGAATGGCGGCGAGTCGGACGAGGCAGCGGCTGAAAAAGTAAACCTCGGCGACAAGCTGATTGAGGCCTTTAGCACTATTCCGCAGAATCTGGCCGGCGTCGTCGCGGATCTGACCGATCCCTTGGAACTCGACATTTCCTTCGTAAGCGACGCTACGCAAGCGGCAAACAAGCTCAAAGTGGAGCAGTCCGCGTTCGCGGCGATGGAGACGCGCTTCGACGGTCCCGTCGGAGCTTTCGCTTACCTTCTTATGATTCTACTATACATTCCGTGCGTGGCGGCAATGGGGGCGATCTATCAGGAGATCGGCTGGCGCTGGACGGCGTTCAGCGCCGTGTGGAACACTGGACTGGGCTGGTGCGCCTCGGTGATCTTCTATCAGACCATGAGATTTGAACGCGCGCCCGCGACCGCAGCGCTCTGGATCGGAGCCTGCCTC
>JBFXJV010000279.1:0-5117 GCA_050174515.1 Methylocystis sp. | reverse complement strand
ATCCGCTCTTTGTTCATCCGCTCGAAATATGCCGCGTCGAGATCGCGTGCGAACTTCGAGCGGAAATTCCCACCCGGGTATTGCTCGACACGGGAGCGGACGAGGTGCGTCCAGATCGAGAGCCTGACGTCATGCAGGTTGCGCAGCATGACATTGAGCTTGGAGTGCCAGTCGTTCAGATCGCGAACGTCGGAGGTCTCGAACGCGCGGCCCTGCAGCTCGAAAGTGAGCATCAGGTCGCCGGAGTCCAGCACGATCATTTCGTCATTGATGTGCCGCGCATACGGCAAGAATTTCGTCGGCATCACTTCCTTGAGCGCGATCTTCATCGGCACAGGATCGGAGAGGCGATTGGTCTTAGCCATTGCGGCCGAACCCCTTGCGAGTGATGCCCTTGAGCGGGAGAGGGGTGTAGCTGGAGCCGCCCCAGAAGGCCCGGTTCCGGTTCGCCGCCTTGGTGCGGCCCCACAGGAACAGAAGCCGGAAAGCGTTCACGTCCTGGCGCACGATGAGGCGCGCGAGGGCGTACATGACCGCGCCGGTGATGAGCGCATAGATCGGATTGTTCGTCCCGATCAGGACGCAGGCAGCGGCGAGCAGAATCGGCACGGCCGCTTCAATCGGGATGCCCGCCCAAAGCGCAGGGCGCGTCACCGCTAGAAACAGCGTGTTTCGCGCCATCACCTCTTGTTCTTCGGCCAAGCTCACCTCCTACGCTACGGAACAAAAAGGGGCGGGCCGATGGACTCGGCCCGCCCCTTTTTCATCAGGCCCCACCCGCAATCTGATCGACGATCCACGGTGCCGAGAAGATGATGGCAATGCCGATGACCACGGTGACGAGTGCGCCCGTGTTGACGCGCCCCATCAGCCAGCCAGCACCGGCCACGATCAAAGCGATGATCGCCAGCGCGCGCATAAGGCCGTTGCTCAGCAGGCCCAGCACGGCGTTTGCGATGCCCTCAAGATTGGCCTGCGCATAGGCAGGGTCGGGAGAAGCCATCGTGACGATCGCCAGCACGGCGAACATTCCCGCCCAGCTCGCGACCCTACGCTGTCGAGGGTTCCACCCGTCGACACGGGCTGTCACATACGACCGAAGGGCTAGGGCTGGCCCCCCAATCGAAGATCCGATGTTCATTCGACTTCTCCTTTTTGGGCGGCAAGCGCCCGCTCATAATCCGCCATCGCAAACACATCCCACGACGGCGGGGGAGGGGGCGGCGCAGAAGACTGCACCGAAACGGATGTGTTTTCCTTGACCACCGACTCGACCAGCGCAGCGACCGAGGACGGTGCTTCATCGGGGGGGGACACCGCAGATGCGGGCGCGGCATAGGAAACGGGCGTGAGACCGTCCGAGACGCCGGCGTTGCTCAGCACTTTGCCGACATAGCCGTTTCTGAATCCCCGGCTCTTCGATCCCGTATTGTACATCGAGAGCGCGACACGCAGCGCCGTTTGGGGATCATGGGCGGGGCGGACGGCCTGATAGTTGCTCGACAGCACGACGCCGGCAGCCGCGATGTTCGTGCAGGGGTCGAACACGGTGTCCCAAGTCAGCCCGAGCCAGCGCATGTTGCGCGAGTTGATCTGCCCTAGCCCGAGATCGACCGAATATCCCTTGGAAACATAGAAGCTGGCGACGCGGACCGCATCGGCCGCGTCCGCAGGTCGGGCCGGCTGTCGCGCCAGGCCGTTCACGTTGAGCGCGAACTGATACCCCCGGCTTTCTGTGTGGACGACCGCAGCAATTGTCGATGGCGCGACGTTAGGAGCGCATTGCGCCGCCAGACCGAGGATCGCTGCGGTTGTGAAGTGCATTATCGCCCAGCCCCTCGGGACCGAGGCGCTGGAACGCGCCCTGGTGTCGGCGGCGCGACACCAAGGGCGGCGATGGAAGTTGGCAAGCGATTTGCCATGTTTTCACCTCTCTAGGGAAAACACACTAAATCGCTTTTTTCGGCTTGGCTACCCCTGTTGTGAACGAGTCGCAAAAAGCGTTAGGCCGTTATGCAAAGGGGTTGAGGCGTTAAAAGTGAGATGCGTTACGCATGCCTGGGTAAGGATGGACTGACACACTGCCGTCATAGTCGTAAACCATGACGATGTGGCGAATTGCCGAAGCTACCTTAGTGTAAAGCCTGATACGCTTTTTATCATATAATCCCACGTGGAAGAGGGCGGTCCCGCGCCAGCTCACACGGATATTGATGTGCCACTTCCCGTCTTGGCGCTGGCAAACGTGCACATCTGTGATGCTCCCCCCTTGGGGGCGTTGCGTGGTTAACTCCCGTTCAAGGATCAGCGCCAGTTCCATCAGGTTCCTATACTAAGCGATTTGATATATTTTCGCTGGTGCCTTGCGCCCCTTCGCGATAATCACGACGGTAAGCGGCAACCACGGTGAGTGTCCAGTCATGCCCCATCGCGACGCAAGAAACATAGATCAAGAGGCCGATCGCGTGGTTCGCCAGCTCGCGGGAAAGTGGCACGGCGACTATGCGCTTTGCCGGTGTCCCGCGCACAAAGATAGCAAGGCGAGCTTGACGATCCGCGTCGGCGAACGCGCGGTCCTGTTCCACTGTTTCGCCGGATGCACGCCCGAGAGCATCATGTCTGCGTTGCGATCCGGCAAGATCATCGCGCCGATCGACCACGACCCGGGCGAACGCCGGCAGGCCAAATCGGACTTCAAGAAGCTCGCGCTTTCCATCTGGCGCTTCGCGGACCCGTTCGCCGGCACCCTAGCCGATCGCTACCTACGCTCGCGTGCGATCATCCCAACCGGCGTGACCGCCCGCTATGATGCTAAGTGCCAGTTCGGCGCCGGTGAGGATAAGGCGTTCGCGCCGGCGCTCATCGTGACGATCGAGGAGGATTCCGGCGTCGTCGCCATCCACCGGACCTTCCTCAACGCGGACGGGACCGGAAAGGCCGACATCGAAGAACCCAAGCGGATGCTAGGCAACCCCGGCTCCGGGGCGGTCCGCTGGGGCGGAATCCCCACCGACGGCATCCTGCGACTTGCAGAGGGCGTCGAGGACGCCGCGAGCGTCATGAATTTGCTCGAGCCAGGTTTGTTCGTGTGGCCCGTCCTTGGCATCGAGCGCTATCAGACCATTTCCATCCCCGAGAGCATCAAGCAGGTCGTGATCTACAGCCAGCACGGGGCCGAGGCTTCGCGCGCCATCAAGCGCGCTACACCCCGGCTGACGGCCAACGGCCGACGGCTTCTCGTCAAGAAGCCGCCCCATGCTGGCGACTGGAACGATCTGCTTCAGGAGATCCGCCGCGCATGAAACTGTTTCCCGGCGTGCCGCGATACCAGCGGATCATGATGGCCGCGACGTTCGTAGTGGTCGCGGTTTACTCGCTGTCACAGCAAAAAGAGCGCGTGCGCGAGATTGGGCAAATGACCCTGAAAGACGAGCGGCCGCAAGTCGTCGATGGGGATACCGTGGGCGTTCGAGGATCAGCGGTTCGTATCGTCGGGATCGACGCGCCGGATGATGACATGCCGCACCTGAAAAGCGCGTCGTCGCAAGTTCTGGCAAATCTGGTCGCGCGCGATGGTGGCCTTGACTGTTCTACAAGCGTTTTTGACTTTGCGCTGCGCCGCGAGAACCAATGCAGGACGGAGCCCGAGAGCTTTGGCCGTCTGAATCTTGCTTGCCGGTTCAGGAACAACAACGCGAGCGTGGCCGCGACGATGGTAGCGCAGGGTTATGCGGTGGACTGGCGCGAATTTTCGGGCGGAGCCTACGTTGATTTGATGCGCAAAGCCGCGAGCCAGAGGGCCGGACTTTGGGGCGTTGACTACGAAGGGATGCGGCAACTGGCGGTGCGACGGGCAACGCTTCCGAAGAATTGCGCAGTGGATACGATCAGGAAGTGAGTGGCCGGGGTTGCCTTCGGCCCGGGCTCTACTCCGCCCCGCTGCGCAGGGCTCCGCGGAACCCCGCGATGCGGGTTTCCGCCCTTCGGGTGACGATCAGCCTAACCCACAATGGACCGCCCCTGCAGGGCGGGCGTAATTTTGTTGGAGGGAGCCACCATGCCCGCAGCTAGATCCCCCGCGGCCCAGCTCGCCGGCACATGGATCATGGCCGCTGCGCTTCCGATCGCGGCCGTCATCGCGGCGCGCCTCATTCGCAATTACCCATTCCTCTTGCCAAACGGGCTGCCCGGCCTGGTGCTGCACGAGTTCGCACCGGGCTTGCTGCTCGCGCTTGCGATCGGCTCCGGCCTAGCGCTCACCGCTGACACCGCCAAGCCGCCTCGCTTCGTCATACGGCTCGCGATCCTTCTAGGCGTGGCCCTGATCGCCGGCGTCGTGTCGCTTATTTACGAGTTCGAACACGTCCTCTGCCCGTCAGGCCAGCACTTCCAGGCCATGCTTTTGTACGATCGCCAATAGCTTTAGCGCCATGCCGCTAGGCCGCTTCGCACCAGTTTCCCACTTTTCCACCGTGCTCTCGCTGGTGTTGAGATATCGAGCGAAGACGGGTTGGCTGACCTTGTTGCGCTCGCGGAGTTGCTTGATCTCGGAAGGTTCGATCGCAACCGGCACGGCCAGGCACGTCTCGTCGAAATGACGCATCGTGGCCTTGTCCACGGTGCCGGCACGATACATGCCGGACACCGAGCTATGGATTGCCTCGAAGGCGTCACTTTTGAACTTAGGCTTCGTCATTGCATATCTCCATCAACTCGCCGGCTCCGAGTTCCTTCGCGATGTCACCGTCGTTCTTACGACCATAAAGGTCGGCCAAATCGCGAAATGCCTTCAATTCCGCGTCGTCGATATTGGGCCTGTCCTTCTTCGCAAAGAGATAGGCGTAGATCCAATAACGGCGACCCTTCGCCAGCAGGATGCTCCGATGCCTGTTTTTGTTCAGGCGCTTCTTGAATACCCCTCCGCCAAGATCATCCGCTTGGCCCTTTATGGCTTGCCTCACGGCTTCGCATAACTCGGCGTCGCTTATACGAGCCTTTCGGGCCGCTTTGGCGAACCATGCGGTTTTGAAAGTCCGCGCGGTTTCCTCAGCATCGGTCACACCGCTTAGATAGCACCAAGTGCTACAGGAATCAACGGCGCCCGCAGCCTTCGCCAC
>JBFXJV010000278.1:0-5143 GCA_050174515.1 Methylocystis sp. | reverse complement strand
GCCTTTGGCAGCCTGATCTTGTCAAGCCATCCCGGAACGGCGAGCATGGGTCAACTTCTCGCCATCTCGCTGTTCTTCACATTGCTCGCCGCGTTCATTATCGTGCCCGCGTTTCTTGGTCCGCCGCGCGAACCGATAAACGATACGGCCGACGCGGCTTGACCGAGTCGGCGTTCCGGCGTTCGCTACCTAGAGCGAATCGCATTCATCGCAACAAACAGAGGTCCGGCGTCATGAGAAAAGCATGTCTACGCGTTGCTATGGCGGCAGCCCTCTGCGCCCCAACGGCGGCGAATGCGGTCGACGCCATCTACGGGGTTTGGGTTCGCGAAGGCCACCCCGACGATAAGCTGGAATTCTATGACTGCACGGGCAAGCTTTGCGCCAAGGGGATCGAGCCCATGCCCGACGGCTCGCCGCCGCCGGTCGTTTTGAAAAACGCCGCCAAGAAGTCGCCCAATCATTGGGAGGGCGATATCAATGATCCTGAAAGCGGCAAGACCTATATCGGCAAGATCGCGCTCGATTCGCCGACCTCGCTGACGATGACGGGCTGCCTCGTCGCCTTCCTGTGCCAAAGCGAGACCTGGACCAAGGTTTCCGGCCCCACCAAGCCGGCGGCTGACGCCAAGCCTGCAGCGCAAGAGCCAGCCGCGAAGGAACCCGTCGCGCACGAGCCGGCGGCCACAGAAACGTCAAAGCCGGCCGCGAAGGCGGCAAAGCCGGCGAAGTCGGCGAAGCCGGCGAAGCGTAAGACGCCCGCGCCTGAAACGGAATAGCGAAAGGTTTCGGCGCGCCGCCGCGCCGTCCTTACCGATACGTAACTTGACCGTTGCGCCGCCGCGCGCGAGCTTGCGATTCACAGTTTTTCGCGCGTTGTCGGCCGGCGCGCGCCTCTTCGCCTGCCGCTTGGAAATCCTTGCGATCCGCCGCTCGTCCGCTCTGGGCGAGCGAAAGGGAGCCGCAGGACCCAAGAAGCGCGGGCCTTCCCCACGCCCGCACTGGCGCTTAAGGAAGGGGACGCTCAGGCCGTTCCCGCCGTCGCTCCGGAGGCGTCACAGCTAACTTGACCGCGCCCGCTCCGTCTCAGTCCACTCGCCCGGCGCTGGCGGCCGCGATGTTCGCCGCCGCGCTGGCCGGCTGCGACCTGGAGTGGGACAAGCCCGATCTGTCTGCGCCGCCGCCGGCGCGTTTCGTGGAAGCGAAGCCGCGTCCGGCGCCGCCGACCTCCGGAGGACGGGATTTCGCCGTCAAATTCGGCTCCAAGGAGCTGACCCAGCTCGTCGAGCGCGCGCTCGATGACAATCTCGACCTCGCGGCGGCGGTCGCCCGGATCACCCAGGCCGACGCTCAGGCGCGTATCTCAAGCGCCGCACAATGGCCGACGGTCTCCTTGACGGACATCGCCCGCACGACGCGGACTCCCGGCACGACGATCAATGTCGGCTCCGCGAGCACCGGATTTAATCCGGCCACCACATCGAGCTCAAGTTCCAGCCTGACGACTTCAAGATTCCGCGCTCGGAATTTCGGCTTCTTCCAGCTCGGCCTGACCGCGAGCTATGAAGTGGACTTCTGGGGCAAGAACGAGGACGCCTCTATGGCCGCGCGCATCCTCGCCAACGCCTCGCGCTTCGATCGCGACGTCGTCGAAATCTCGACCGTCGCCGCCGTGCTGAACGCCTATTTCCAGGTGCTCACGGCCCAGGATCGTCTGCGCATCGCCCGCAAGAACGTCACGATTGCGCAACAGGTGATGGACGCCATCAACGCCCGGCTCGAAGTGGGCGTGGCGACCGTGCTCGACACATCGCAGCAGCAAACGATCCTGGCACAGCAGCAGGCGACCATTCCGCCGCTCGAACAGACCCTGCGCCAGACCCGCAACAACCTTGCGGTGCTGCTGGGACAGACTCCCGAAAGCATGACCATCAAGGGCGGCTCGCTGACCAAGTTGAGCTTTCCTCGCATTGCGCCTGGTCTGCCATCGGAGGTGCTGTTGCGCCGCCCGGACGTGGCCGAAGCGGAAGCGCGGCTCGCGTCGCAGGAATTTTCGGTGTTGCAGGCGCGCGCCGCCTTTTTCCCGTCGCTAAACCTGACGAGCCTTTACGGCGTCCAGAGCGCGCTGGTCTCCACGCTGCTGTTGCGTCCAGACGCCATCGCCTTGCAGCTCGCGGGGACGCTTACGCAGCCGGTGTTCGACGGATGGAACCTGCAGGGCCAATATGATCTGCAGAAAGGCCGCTATTCGGAACTGGCGGCGCTTTACCGCAAGCAAATTCTATCTGCGCTGTCCGATACTGAGAACTCGCTGATTGCAATACGCGAGACGGACCGCCAGATGAAGTTCCTCAGCGTCGCGGTGTCTGCCGCTCGGCGCGCCTTGAGCGCAGCAGAGATGACGCTGCAGGAAGGGACGATCGACATCGTGACGCTGGCGCAGACGCAAACGAACTATTTCCAGACGCAGGACCAGCTTGCCGTTGCGCGGCTCTCTCATTTTCAGGCGGCGACGAGCCTCTATCAGGCGCTCGGCGGCGGCTGGTCGCCCACAACCCGCGAAATCGAGATCGCCCGCTCTAACGCGGCTTATGAGGCCGAGAGGGGACCATGGCCATGACGCGAGTCAGCCGAAGGGCGCTGCTCGCGATCGGCGCGCTCGCGGTCGCCGTCGTCTTGGCCTGGGCGTATCAGGCGGGAAAGCTGCCCGGCTTCGCCGCCAGAGACCAGGATTCCGGCAGAGCGCGTTCCGGCGGACCGCGGGGCGACGGCATCGTTACGGTGACTGTTTCAAAGATTCGTGTCGACGACGTGCCAGTGACCATCGATGCGGTCGGCACCGTGCAGGCGCTCAACACGGTGACGATCCGTACGCAGGTCGACGGACGGCTGCTGCGCCTCGCCTTCACCGAAGGGCAGGACGTCCGTAAGGGCGACATATTGGCCGAAATCGATCCGGCGCTCTATCGGGCGCAATATGATCAGGCGGTCGCCAAGAAAAAGCAGGACGAAGCCACTCTCGCCAACGCCCGCGTCGATCTCGCCCGCTATGAAAGGCTCGTCGTCGGCAATTTCGCCTCCAAGCAGCAACACGCCACTCAGAAGGCGACGGTCGCTCAACTTGAAGCGCTGGTGCAGGCCGACAAGGCCGCGATCGACAACGCCAAGACGACACTCGACTATGCGACCATCCGATCGCCGATCGACGGGCGCGCCGGCATTCGCCTCGTCGACGTAGGCAACATTCTGCGTGCTTCAGATTCGACCGGCATCGTCGTGATCACGCAACTGAAGCCGATTTATATCGTGTTCACCCTGCCTCAGCAGGCGCTGCCCTCGGTGCAAAAGGCGCAGGCCAAAGGACCGGCCAAGGTCACGGCGCTCGGTCCGGACAACGCGACGCCGATCGAAACAGGAGAGCTGAGCGTCATCGATAATCAGATCGACCAGTTGACGGGAACGGTGCGTCTCAAAGCTATCTTTGCGAACCAAACGCTGTCGCTCTGGCCCGGCCAATTCGTCAATGTGCGCCTGATGCTCGACACGCTGAAGAACGTGCTCGTGGCGCCGAGCCACGCGGTGCAGCGCGGGCCGAGCGGCGCTTTCGTCTATGTGCTGGGCCCCAATGATATCGCGACAATGCGCGAGGTGACGACGGGCCGACAGGATGAGAAAATCGCTGTCATCGTTTCGGGGCTTCAGCCCGGCGACGTCGTCCTTACAAGCGGCTTTTCCCGGCTGTCGGACGGCGCAAAAGTCCAGGTCGTGAGCGCGCATGCTGCCGCAGACGCCGACAGCGCTGACGCCAGCGGCGAAGAAGAGCGCGCAAGACTGGCGCGTGGAGCGGCTTCGCACCCGCAAGGCAGTCGAATGAAAAAATGAACGTATCAGCGCCTTTCATCCGCCGGCCGGTGGCGACGTCGCTGTTGGCGTTCGCCGTACTGCTTTTTGGCGTGATGGGGTATTTACGACTTCCCGTCTCGCCGCTGCCACAGGTCGATTTTCCGACCATTCAGGTAACGACGCAGCTTCCCGGCGCTAATCCCGATACGATCGCTTCGTTGGTGACGGCGTCGCTCGAACGGCAGTTCGGCCAGATTCCGTCGCTGACCAGCATGTCGTCCCAGAGCTCGTTCGGACTTTCGCAGATCACGCTGCAATTCGATCTCGACCGCAATATCGACGCGGCCGCGCAAGACATTCAGGCGGCGATCAACGCCGCCGCCTCGACGCTGCCGCGCAACCTCCCCTATCCGCCCGTCTACGCCAAGGTTAACCCCGCCGACACGCCGATCCTGACGCTGACGCTGCGTTCCAAGACCGCCACCCTGCGCGATTTGAGCGATCGCGCCGACACGCTGATCGCGCCGCAGCTCTCGCAGGTCTCGGGAGTCGGCCGCGTGTCGGTGCAGGGCGGCGTCCGGCCGGCCGTGCGCATTCAGGCCGATCTCGCGCGCCTCGCGGCCAACCGCATCAGCATGGAAGATTTGCGCCTCGCCATAGCGTCGGCGAATGTCGCCGGCGCCAAGGGCTCGCTTGACGGCAGGCGACAGTCATATGTGCTGGACGCCAACGACCAGATTCTGAACGCCCGTCAATACGACGACATCATCGTCGCCTGGCGCAACAATGCGCCAGTGATGCTCCGCGACGTGGCGCAGGTCCTCGACGGGCTGGAGAACGCGCGCGTCGGCGGCTGGCACAATGGCGTGCAGACGGTGGTTCTCGACGTGTTGCGCCAACCCGGCGCCAACATCATCAACACTGTCGAATTGGTGAAGAACGAGCTGCCGCAGATTCAACGGGCGCTTCCCGCCGGCATGTCTCTCGACATCGTCAACGACCGAACCGTAACGATCCGCGCCTCGATTTTCGAAGTGCAGTTGACGCTTGTCATCGCCGCCGCCCTTGTCGTGCTTGTCGTGCTGATGTTTCTGCGGAGCTGGCGCGCGACCGTCATCGCCGGCGTCAGCCTGCCGCTTTCGATCATCGCCACATTCTCCACCATGTGGGCTGCGGGGTTCTCGCTCGACAATCTGTCGTTGATGGCGCTGACCATCGGCACGGGCTTCATCGTCGACGACGCGATCGTGATGATCGAAAACATCGTGCGCAACATCGAAGAGGGCAAGGCGCCGCGTCA
>JBFXJV010000277.1:0-5158 GCA_050174515.1 Methylocystis sp. | reverse complement strand
CGCGCACGGCGGAGGGCGCGCGCAGCCAGCTCGTCTCGCAGTCGCGCGCGCTGCGCGACATGGCGGCGCAGATGCGCGCGCCTGTCGAAGAGGCGCCGACGCGGCTTGCGACACTTCTCGACGAACGCAAGCGGCTGGAGCGCGAACTCGCCGACGCCAAGCGGAGACTCGCGATGGGCGGCGGCGCCGGCGACGGCGCCGCGGAGAAGCCGCGCGACATTGGCGGCGTCAAGCTTCTCTCGCGCGCGGTCGAAGGCATAGAGGCGAAAGACTTAAAGTCGATGGTCGACGACGCCAAAAAGGCGATCGGCTCGGGAGTCGTCGCCATCGCCAGCGCTTCGCCCGACGGCAAGGCCGGCATTGTCGTCGGCGTCACCGACGATCTCACCGAAAAATACAGCGCCGTCGACTTCGTTCGCGTCGCCAGCGTCAAGCTCGGCGGCAAGGGCGGCGGCGGCCGGCCCGATCTCGCGCAGGCGGGCGGCCCCGACGCGACCGCCATCGATCAGGCGCTCGCCTCGGTCGAGGACGCGCTGCGCGGAAAAGCGACGGCGCCATGAACAGGCCGGACCGGCGGCAAGGTCTGGCATTGTGGCGGCAGCGCGTACACGTCGTCCTCGACGGCGGCAGCCATGACCATGTCGCTCGCGTGGTTCATCGCGCGCTGATCGCGCTCGTCCTGCTGTCGGTCGTGTCGGTGATTTTCGAATCAGTGCCCGAATACGGCGACCGATTTGCAGTTGTCTTCGACGCCATCGAATATGTCGCGGTCGCCGCCTTCACGATCGAATATGTACTGCGCGTCTGGTGCGCGCCGGAACATGCGCTTTACGCCGATCGCTCGCCGATGGCGGCGCGCCTCGCCTTTATCAAGTCCGGCTGGGCGCTGATCGATCTGGCCGCCTTCCTGCCCTTCTACCTTTCTTTCTATTTTTCCACGGAATTGCGCGTCTTTTTGATGCTGCGCCTGCTGCGCTTCTTCAAATTCGCCCGCTACTCTCCCGGCATCCGCACATTGCTTGCGGTGATCGAGGCTGAGCGCAAGGCGCTTCTCGCGTGGCTGATCCTTCTCTTTGGCGCGGTGCTCTTCTATTCAACCGCGATGCATCTTGCCGAACACGGGGCGCAGCCCGAAAAATTCGGCACCATTCCCGACGCCATGTGGTGGGCGCTCGAAACGGTGACGACCGTAGGCTATGGCGAAGTGATTCCGCTGACGGTCGCGGGCAAGCTCATCGCCTCTTTCGCCATGGTGACGGGATTCCTGCTGCTAGGTCTTCCGGTGGGCATCCTCGCCACTGCTTTCGCCGAAGAGATTCACCGCCGCGAATTCGTCGTCACCTGGACGATGGTCGCGAGCGTGCCGCTGTTTCGCGGCCTTGACGCGACGGGGATCGCCGAAATCATGCGCTACCTTCGGGCGCAGTCCATTCCGCGCGGCGCATTGATTGTGCGCAAGGGAGACCCTGCCCATTCAATGTATTTCATCGCCGAAGGCCAAGTCGAAGTCGAATTGGCGCATGGCAACGTCAGGCTTGGCGAAGGACAGTTTTTTGGCGAAATGGCCGTGCTGCGAAAGACGTCGCGCACTGCCGACGTGAGGGCGACGGCCCGCACAAAGCTTCTCATCCTCGACGCCTATGATCTGCAGACGCTGACGAAGCGCAATCCGGAAGTTGGAGAAGCAATCCGCGAAGTTATGCGAACGCGATCCGAACTCGCGACCGCAGAGCGGCGCGGCGACATCATCGACGAGGAGCTCGAGGAGCAGCCCGCGTCGGAAGACGTGAATGAACCGTGATCAGCCGCCGATCGCCGCGCGCAATTCCTGCAGCTGAGCGAGCTTGTCGGACGCCGCGAGGCGCGCGTCATCGGATTTGGCGTCGGCGATATCTTCACGCGCGTCCTGGATATCAGCGTCGACCTTGGCGACATCGATTTCGGCGAGCGGAATCGCCTGTTCGGCGAGAATGGTGAAGCCGGACGCGCTGACGTCAGCAAAGCCGCCGCGCACGAAAAGCTTCTCGACCTTTCCGTCGCCGCCGGCGACCGTCACCACGCCGGCCTTCAGCGTGGTCATCACCGGCGCATGGTCCTTGAGCACGGTGAACTGGCCGTCGGCGCCCGGCGCGACGACCGATTCGACCTCGCCGGAGAAGAGATGCTTCTCGGGAGAAACGAGTTCGAAGTGGAATGCGGCCATGACTTTCTCCGACGGCGCTTAGCGTTCCAGCCCGTCATGGCCGGGCTTGACCCGGCCATCCACAAAAACCGATCAGCGGATGGCCGGAACAAGTCCGGCCATGACGCTTTGTAAAATCTTATGCCGCTTCCTTGGCGAGCTTCGCGGCCTTTTCGACCGCCTCATCGATCGAGCCGACCATGTAGAAGGCGGCTTCCGGCAGATGGTCGTATTCGCCTTCGACGAGACCCTTGAAGCCCTTAATCGTGTCGGCGAGCGCGACGAGCTTGCCCGGCGAACCGGTGAACACTTCCGCGACATGGAAGGGCTGCGACAGAAAGCGCTCGATCTTGCGGGCGCGGGCGACGACGAGCTTGTCCTCTTCCGAGAGCTCGTCCATGCCGAGAATGGCGATGATGTCCTGCAGCGACTTATAGCGCTGCAGCGTCGACTGCACCTTGCGCGCGACGTCGTAATGCTCTTCGCCGACGATCGCCGGCGACAGCATGCGCGAGGTCGAGTCGAGCGGATCGACCGCCGGATAAATGCCCTTTTCAGCGATCGAACGCGACAGCACGGTCGTCGCGTCCAAATGGGCGAAGGAAGTGGCGGGCGCCGGGTCGGTCAGATCGTCGGCCGGCACGTAAATCGCCTGCACCGAGGTGATCGAGCCCTTGGTCGTCGTGGTGATGCGCTCCTGCAGCGCGCCCATGTCGGTCGCGAGCGTCGGCTGATAGCCCACGGCGGAGGGAATGCGGCCCAGGAGCGCCGACACTTCCGAACCCGCCTGGGTGAAGCGGAAAATATTGTCGACGAAGAACAGCACGTCCATGCCGCGGTCGCGGAAATCTTCGGCGACGGTGAGACCCGACAGGGCGACGCGCATGCGCGCGCCCGGCGGCTCGTTCATCTGGCCGTAGACCAGCGCGCATTTCGACCCCTCGCCGCCGCCCTTCTTGTTGACGCCGCCTTCGATCATTTCGTGATAGAGGTCGTTGCCCTCGCGGGTGCGCTCGCCGACGCCGGCGAAGACGGAGTAGCCGCCATGCGCCTTGGCGATGTTGTTGATCAGCTCCATGATCAGCACGGTCTTGCCGACGCCCGCGCCGCCGAAGAGGCCGATCTTGCCGCCCTTGGCATAGGGCGCGAGCAGATCGACGACCTTGATGCCGGTTTCGAGAATCTGCGCTTCCGTCGCCTGCTCCGAATAGGAGGGGGCAGGCTGATGAATCGCGCGGGTCTTGCCGGTGTTGAGCGGACCGGCTTCGTCCACCGGCTCGCCGATGACGTTGATGATGCGGCCAAGCGTTTCGTCGCCGACCGGAACCGAGATCGGCGCGCCGGTGTCGATGACGTCCTGACCGCGAACGAGACCTTCGGACGAGTCCATGGCGATGGTGCGAACGGAATTTTCGCCCAGATGCTGCGCGACTTCGAGCACGAGCCGGTTGCCCTGGTTCGTCGTCTCGAGCGCGTTCAGAATTTCAGGCAGATGCCCGTCGAACTGCACGTCGACGACGGCGCCGATGACTTGAGTGATGCGCCCGCTGGGCTTGTTGGCGGCCATGTTTCGTCCTCGTCTTAAAATGCGTCAGAGCGCCTCGGCGCCCGAGATGATTTCGATGAGCTCCTTGGTGATCATCGCCTGCCGCGACCTGTTGTAGAGGGTCGTCTGCTTGCGGATCATTTCGCCGGCGTTGCGCGTGGCGTTGTCCATCGCGCTCATGCGCGCGCCTTGTTCGGAAGCGGCGTTTTCGAGCAGCGCGCGGAACACCTGCACCGAAATATTGCGCGGCAGTAGCGTCGAGAGAATTTCGTCCTGCCCCGGCTCATATTCGTAGCACGGCTGCGGACCTTCGACGGCCGGCGCATTTTCGTTCGAGGGAATCTGCGCCGGAATGATTTGCTGCGCGGTAGGGATTTGCGCGATCACCGATTTGAAGCGCGAAAAGAACAGCGTCGCGACGTCGAAATCGCCCTCGTCGAACATGCGCATGATCTTCTTGCCGATCTCGTCGGCGTTGTCGAAACCGATCTGCTTGACGCCGCGCAACTCGATCAACTCGATGATGTTGCGCTCATATTGGCGGCGGAGCTGTTCGAAGCCCTTCTTGCCGACACAGAGGATCTTGACGGTCTTGCCCTGATCCTGAAGCCGCGTGATGTGCTCGCGGGCGAGACGCACGATCGAGGAATTGAAAGCCCCGCAGAGGCCGCGCTCAGCAGTGGCGACGATCAAAAGATGCGTATCGTCCTTGCCATTGCCGGCCAGAAGCTGAGGACCGCCCGCCGTCACGCCGGAAGCGAGATTGGCGAGCACCGACTCCATGCGCTCCGCATAGGGCCGGGCCGACTCGGCGGCAGCCTGCGCGCGCCGCAGCTTGGCGGCGGCGACCATCTGCATGGCCTTGGTGATCTTCTGCGTCGCCTTGACGGAGGAGATGCGGTTTCGAAGTTCCTTTAGCGAGGGCATATCGTTTTGCCTGTCTCGTTTCAGCGACGCCGGTCATGGCCGGGCTTGTCCGGCCATATCGACACTCGTTAAGCGAAGCTCTTCGCGAAGGTCTCGACGACGTTCTTGAGTTTCGCCGCGGTCTCGTCAGGCAGATCCTTCGTCGTGCGGATGCTTTCGAGAATGTCGCCGTGCTGCGAACGCAGCAGCGCGAGCAGCCCGTCCTCGAAAGCGCGCACGCGATTGACCGGCAGCGGATCGAGATAGCCGTTGACGCCGGCATAGATCACGCAGACCTGCTCCTCCATCTTCAAGGGCGAGAACTGCGGCTGCTTTAACAGTTCGGTCAGCCGCGCGCCGCGATTCAAGAGACGCTGCGTCACCGCGTCGAGGTCCGAGCCAAACTGCGCGAAGGCCGCCATTTCGCGATATTGCGCGAGTTCGCCCTTGATCTTGCCGGCGACCTTCTTGGTCGCCTTGGTCTGCGCCGAAGAGCCGACGCGTGAGACCGACAGACCGACGTT
>JBFXJV010000276.1:0-5159 GCA_050174515.1 Methylocystis sp. | reverse complement strand
CAGAAGACCGCCACAAAATGCTGGGGAACGCAAGAAAACCGACGCGATATGTTGTGGGAAGGCGTATCCTGCCGCGTATTAGGCGGTCGTCCCGTCATAAAGTCGGGCGCCCTCGAATCACGATTTTCATTGCATCGCAGAATTGCGGCGGAAAAAATAGAAAAATGCAGTCATATGAACATCGGGGCGAAGGTTTCATCATCCTTCGAGACGCCCGCTTCGCGGGCTCCTCAGGATGAGGAAACCACTGGCCGCGACGGATGAGGAAACCATCGATCCCCTCGACCTCATCCTGAGGAGCCGCCTTTAGGCGGCGTCTCGAAGGACGAGGTCGAGGGAGAAAATTTGGGCGCTGCGACTGCCGCTCTTACGAGGAAGAATGGGTTCAGCCAGTCCGCAGGACGAAGATTTCTGGGTGTTCGGCTACGGCTCGCTGATGTGGCGGCCGGGCTTCGACTTCATCGACAGCGCGCTTGCCTGGGTCCATGGCTATCACCGTTCGCTCTGCATTTTCTCGCATGTGCATCGCGGCACGCCGGAACGGCCGGGTCTCGTGCTTGGGCTCGACCGCGGCGGCTCCTGCCAGGGCGTCGCCTTCAAGATCGCGGCGCGCGAGCGCGACAAAACGATTCGCTATCTGCGCGAACGCGAACTGGTCACCTCGGTCTATCTCGAGAAGACGCTCGGCGTGCAATTCGCCGAGGGGGGCTCGGTCAACGCCCTCGCCTATGTCGTCGACCGGACGCATTGCCAATACGCCGGGCGACTGCCGCCGGACGAGATGATTCGCCTGATCGCCGAAGGCGTGGGGCTCAACGGCGACAATCCCGCCTATGTGCGGAATACTTACGAGCATCTGCTGCGGCTCGACATCCACGACGCAGAACTCGCCGAAATCGTCCGCCGGCTCGACCATGATTCGTGCCGATCGGGGCCCGCGACCGGCGGCGCCGGCGACGAGCCGGCGCCGCTTTGACGCGACGCATCACTCAGCACGCCCGCGCAACGACGCGCGCGACGCAACGCCTACGCCACTGACAGGTCCGCCGGATCAGTTGAGCAGCGACGCGGAAAGATCGCGCAGCGTCGCGGCGTCGGCGCAAAAATGCACATGCCATTCGGCGACGCCGAGTTCGCGCGCCATTTTGCGCAGCGCATGGCGGTCGCCTAGCTTCCGCTCCTGCGCGAGAAAAACGCAAACCGGACGAGTCGTGACGCCTTCCCGCGCGACGCCGATGACGGCGCCATTGGTCACATCGGCGATGAAAGCTTCCTCGCCCGACTGAAACACCGAACATACGTAGCGGCGCCCCGAAGCGCCCCGCCAGGAAAAGAACCGGCTCCGCAGCGAATCCGTGTCGGCGAGAGACTGAAGCGCTTCGCCGCGCGGCGCGGAATCGCTGAAATTCCGTGGGGAAACGCTGAAAGACAGGTAACGAGGCTGATACATGGCACGATCCGCCAATCCGAAGACGAACACGGAACATGACTAGAACGAAACGAGCACGTAGTCAAGAATGCGCGCGCCCGTCCATATCCTTTGGGTTCCTGGCAAAAGACGGGACGGACGCGCGACGCGCCGCTACTCGCCAACGGCGCAAGACGGTTTCCCGTCTCGCGCTTACTTATGCATGGCGACGATCGTGAAAGATGTGCGCCAACGCGCTTGACGAACGCTACTACCTCTTACGAGGTGGGCGCTGTTTCAGGTTTTCGCAATAGACCGTGGGACGGTTACCCGTTGGCGCCGCCGCCCGCCGTGCGCAGCCAGGCCGCGCCGCAGGCTTTCGCCAATTCACGCACGCGCAGAATATAGCTCTGGCGCTCGGTCACCGAGATCACCCCGCGCGCGTCGAGAAGATTGAAGGCGTGGCTGGCCTTGATGCATTGGTCATAGGCGGGCAGCGCCATGAGATGCATCTCGTCGCCGGAGCCAGCGCCGAAATGGAGCAGGCGCTCGCATTCGGCCTCGGCGTCCTTGAAATCCTCGAAAAGCTTTGCCGTATCGGCAGCCTCGAAATTATGACGCGAATATTCCTGCTCGGCCTGCAGGAAAACTTCGGCGTAAGTGACTTTCTCGTCGCCGTCGCGGCCGTTGAAATTCAATTCCATGATGCTGTCGACGCCCTGCAGATAGCAGGCGAGTCGCTCAAGCCCATAGGTGAGTTCGCCCGAGACCGGCGCGCATTCGAATCCAGCGACCTGCTGAAAGTAAGTGAATTGCGAGACCTCCATGCCGTCGCACCAGCATTCCCACCCGAGCCCCCAGGCGCCGAGCGTCGGGCTTTCCCAATCATCCTCGACGAAGCGGATGTCATGGAGCTTCGGATCGATGCCGATCGCGGCGAGCGAGGCGAGATAGAGCTCCTGCAGTTCAGCCGGCGAGGGTTTGAGGATCACCTGGAACTGATAATAATGCTGCAGGCGGTTGGGGTTCTCGCCATAGCGCCCGTCCTTGGGACGCCGGCAGGGCTGCGCATAGGCCGCGCGCCAGGATTTTGGGCCAAGCGCGCGCAGCGTCGTCGCCGGATGAAAGGTCCCCGCCCCCATCTCCATGTCATAGGGCTGCAGAATGACGCAGCCCTGCGCCGCCCAGAAGTTTTGCAGGGTGAGGATGAGGCCCTGGAAGGAGCGGATGGGGGAGAGATGGGGAAGTTCGGGGAGCATGGGGGTGAGACTCGAGCAAGTCTGGCGGCGAATGGCGCGCAAGCTAGGGATGGGTGGAAGCGGCGTCAACGGCGCAGCGGGCGAAACGCGTGCGATGACGAGGCTGAGATCTGCTGTGTGGCCATATTGCACAGCTTTCAGCATTCACCGATTCATTAAGACCAACTCCGCGGGAAATCGCGAGATTGACTAAGTCTACCCAAGGGCAATGGGACATACAGCGACTTTATCATCCAACCGTAATTCGAAGACTAAAGATGCGAAGCACAAACTGGAGTCGAAATCATCGATGGCTTTTGCTTGGGATCGTCCGCCATGCGTTCCTTGTCGCGAAGGCAACAAGGCCGCAAGGCCGCTCCATGAAGTAATCGGCCGCGCCGTATCTAACTGGGAGGGTGTGGAGGTCGCCTCGCTTGTGCTCTTCAAGTCGCTTGTCAGCGACGATGCGCGAGTCGATCGCTACGCAAAAACCTTCAAAACAAGTAAACGGGCGCGTCAGCTGACAGAGGCTGTGGACCGATGCAAGTTGCTAGGCCCGATGCTGACACGTGAGGCGCATGAACTTATCACCGCTTATCAGGGATGGTCCGAACGTCGGAATGACGCTGCACATGGGTACGTAACGCCGATGTGGTCTCCAGACTATTCAAAGGACGATGCGCCAATTGTGAAAACGTTTTCTCTGCGCCCTTCGCATACGAATCCGTCGAAGTGGCGTAACGCCGAGCCGATATATAATCTGAACGCATCGGAAGTACGTGCGTTCGCGAATGGCTTCGCATTACTGGGCGAGCAATTTGAAAGTTTGGCGGCGCGGATAAGCGCAATCAAGGGAATTGCGCCGACGTGACGGCAAGCTCTTCGCCGCCATGACCATTCATGTCAAAACCCCAGACCCCTCACCCTTCCTTCTCCTCTTCAGCGGGGAGAGGGTTTGCGCGCGCAAACTATGGGCGTGCGCAAAAATGGCCAAAGACTGCGCGCCCCGGACGACCGCCGCCCGGGTGAACTCGTGCGACGCGACTTCGGCGATCCCGCTCGACGCGCCAATAATGGCAACGATATCGCCTTCAATTCGGCTCTTTATGCCGCCCGCCTCCTGCACTCACAGAACGGCGTGAATCGGCGAGGATTTCGCTGCGGGGCTTACCCGGATCAAACGAGCGGCGCCGCATCCCATTCGGCGGCGAAGCCGCGGCAGATTTGACCGCCTCGCTCCGACCTGCTCCAGGAAAGCAGCCATTTTCAAAGTCTTAACCATTCTCCCCAAACGCCGACTCCGACAAGAATTCGCCCCAAAGCAGCCAAAGCAAGGCCGTTTAGTTCTGTTGAGAATATGTACGGGCGTTCCACGCAGTTCAGGCTTTCGCCGGACATTGACGAGCTCTCGTGCAAATGTCGGCGAAGTCGAGAACCCCGCGACGGAAGATCAATTCGGAGGTAGGGGCGGATGATGCAAGGAATCAGTGCGCCATTTAATGTCATTTCTTTAGATCGGCGTATTTATTCTCGTAAAAGCTCATCTCATTTGGTCATCGCCGGCGCGGCCTTCGCGGTGAGCGTGTCGGCGGGATTCTGGGCGCTGTCGCAGCGCGCAAACCCCGGCGACCAGATCGCAGCCGCGCCCGCCGCGCAGAAATCCCGAATTACCCAGAATTCCCGCGCCGCGCCAAACCCGTACGGCGCCATCGTCGGCCTCGGCGGCCGGCCGCAGAGCCTCGCGATGGCTGACGCCACGATGCGTGGCGGACTCGACGCCAGCGTCCAGCCCGCCGCGCATACGCCGTCCGCCGCCGTCCCCGAGGCGGCCGGCGCCGCCGAGCAGGTCGCGTCGGCGGAAGACGCGCCTCTGCCGCCGCGCCGCCCCGCCGAACTCTCCGTCGCCAGCCGCGGCCTCTATGAGGGCTCGCTGCGCCGGATGGCGCGCACCACCGTCGTGCCGGCTTCGCCGCCTGACGACCGTTCGATGTTCGAGAAATTCTTCGGCCTCGGCGACGCCGCGCAGGAGGCGCGAAAAGAGCAGCAGCAGCGGCCGCGTGGACAGGCCCTCGCCTATGCGTCGACGGACACCAGCGTCCTCTCCGATCTGAAATCCGGCATCCTCGGCGGCGCGGGCGGCGCAGCCGGCGTAGCGGTCGGACCCGCGACCCGCTACGACCGCTACACCGCCGTCTACGACATTTCCGCGCATACGGTCTATCTGCCCGACGGCCGAAAGCTCGAGGCGCATTCCGGTCTGCGCGAACATATCGACGATCCGCGCTACGTCCATTTGCGCATGCGCGGCGCGACCCCGCCGCATGTCTATGATCTGTCGCCGCGCGAGGCGCTGTTCCACGGCGTCGAGGCGCTGCGTCTCACGCCGGTCGGCGGCCAAGGCGCGATTTTCGGTCGCGCAGGACTGCTCGCGCACACCTATATGCTCGGGCCGAGAGGCGATTCGAACGGCTGCGTGTCCTTCCGCGACTATCAGGCGTTCCTGCGCGCCTACA
>JBFXJV010000275.1:0-5164 GCA_050174515.1 Methylocystis sp. | reverse complement strand
TGGCGAGATTGAGATCGTCGACCTTCCATTCCGTTCCGGCGCGCGCCGCGCTCACGCGCCCCTGCGCCGGACGGCCGTCGATCTCGCCATCAAGCGTTGCGACCGCCGTCGCCGCGCCGCGCAGATTATGCGCTTCGCCTTTCAGGTCGAGTTTCGCGATGCCCCGTCCGTCGGCGCGCGCGTCGTGAAGGCTGGCCGAAAAAGTCGCGTCGGGCTCTTTCAGCGAGCCGGTCAGCGCCGCCTTGATCTCCCCCCGGCCGGATAGGCGCGTATCGAGCGCGTGCAGATCGGGCAGGTCGATATGCGCCTCGACGGCGGCCGTCTCCGCCATGGCGGCGCCGTTGATGCGGGCCGACAGGCGATCGCCGTGCAGCGAGAGATCGTCGAAGGAGAAGCCGCCGTCGGGAAGGATCGAGGCGCCTCCCGTCAACTGCAGCTTGCGGCCGAGAAGGCCGTCGACCGCCGCGACGCCGATCGCGGGATTTGTCACCGCGCCATTGATTTTCGAGGCGATGCGCCGATCCCTCGGCGCGCCGGAAAGATCGGCGGCGAGCGTCAGTGCGCCATGCAGACTGCGTTCGGCGAGCCGCGTGAAGCGACTCAAATCCGGTGCCGATACATTGAGGCGGCCATCGAGCGCCTCGGGGCCGGCGCGACCGGAGAACGTCGCCGCGCCTGCCCCGGTTTCGATTTTCGCGAGCCCGATATCGACGTCGCCCGCGCCATTTGCTCGTGCGCGCAGCCACAGACTCGCCGAATTTCCAACGGCGTCGGCAATCGCGGCGTCGGCGAAGGCGAGTCCCGCGCCATGTCCCTGCGCTTGAATGTCGAGACGCGCCGAAGGATCGGAAAGATCGGCGTCCGCGATCATTTTGGCGGAGAGGTCGATATGTTCAAAACGCCCGCCCGCGCCTTCAGTATCTTCGACGAGGAGTTCGAAGCCAGCGTTGGGGCGCATGAGGCTGCCCGTAACCGTTGCGTCGCCGACAAGCGTCCCGGCGCTGAAGCCCGCGCCTTCGGCGGCCGGCAGGCCGCGCAGTTTGGCGCGGCCGTCGATGTTTCGCGCGGCGTCGAGCTTGCCCGAGGCTTCGAGCGCGAAGGCAGAGCCCTGCAGCTCGAATGCTTCGAGCGTCGCCGCGCCATTGTCGCCGAGAAGCACTGCGCCATCGAGTTTGGCGCCCTCCGCGAACAAGCCGGCGATGGCCTTGGGGAGCAGTTTGGCGAATTCGCTGGTCAGGTTGAAATCCAGCCGTCGTCCGGTCTGATCCCGCGTCAGACGCGCGTCGCCGTCAAGCTTCGCCACGTCGCCGGCGTTGGCCGTGAGTTTCACCGCGAAATCGTGAAGCGTTCCTTCGCCGTCGAGCGTGACATTCACAGGCGGCAGGCCGGGCAATTCAGCGACTCTCGCGACAAGCCCGCCGGCGGGCTCGGACACCAGCGCGTCGAGTCGCAGAGTCTTGTCGCCGAGTTTGAAAGCGCCCGAAGCTTTGTAGGCTCCCGGCGCGTCGAGTCGCCGCGCGTCGAAGGAAAAGCGCGCGCTGTCGCCCGGGGCGCCCGCCTCAAGGGAGGCGTTCGCGGAAAGCGCCGCCGCCGCGCCGACGACTGGCGCGCTAAGCGACAGCTTGCCGAGCGCGAATTCGCTAAGCTGGACTCTGACCGGCAGGCCCGACCAAGCGCCGGCGCTCGAGGATGTCGCTTTGTTCTTATCCTGGGGCGTTTCGGCGCTCGGCGTCGGTCGGCGCAGCACGTCGACGGTCGGGATGTCGATGCGCTTGATGTCGAGGAGAAACCCAAGCAGCGCGAGCGGCGACCAATCGACCGCGACTCGGTCGATCTTCAGCCAGACGCCGTCGCGGTCGGCAAGCGTAATGTCGCGCGCGACCGGATGCGCCGAGAGCAGTCCGTCGAGTGCGCCGATCTCGACCTTGCTGTCGGGCGAAGTTGCGCTGCGTGAAATGGCGGCGGCGAGCGTTTCTTCGCCGTGGCGCGTGCTGAGATAAGCGGCGCTGGCGAGAAGCGCGAGAACGAGAAGGGCGAAAGCGCCCACGAAAAGTTTAGGCCAGCGCTTGCGCATCAGAAGGCTTCGCCGATGCCGAGGAACACGGCAAATCTTGGATCTTGGGGCCTTGGGTTGAGCGGCGCCGCCACATCGAAGCGGATGGGGCCGATTCCCGTGTAATAGCGGAAGCCAATGCCGGCAGCGGCGCGCAGCGTCGAGCGGAAATTGGGATAGGGCGAAGAAAAAGCCGAGCCGATGTCGAAGAAGGGAACGACGCCGATATTCGGCGTCACCTTGATCCGCGCTTCGGCCGAGGCTTCGAAAAGGCTGCGTCCGCCGGTGACGAAGCCCAGTCCGTTTTCCGGCGCGATCGACCGCCAGCGATAGCCGCGCACCGAGCCGCCGCCGCCAGCAAAGAACCGATGGCTTGCAGGAATGTTCTCGATGCTGGCGCCGACGATCGAACCGGCGGCGACGCGGCCTGCGAGAATATACCAGGCGTCTTCGTCGAGCGCGTGATAAGCCGAAATCTGTCCCTTGGACTCCAGCATCCCGACGCCATGCGGCAACGCCTTCACATAAGGCGTCAAGCGCCCAATGGCCCGAACGCCGCGGGTGGGCGTCAACGCATTGTCGGTCGAGTCGTATTTTCCCGAAATCGGGAATCCGAGCAGCGAGTAATCGTGATTGCCCCAGGCGTCGAACGTATGGCCGCCCTCGACCTCGACGCCGGCCTGGATCGACGCCGTCTCGCTGAAGCGATGGCGAATCGCGGCGCTGCCGTTTCCATAGGCCGCCCAGTAATAGAGCGTGCGCTCGCGCACCGCCGAGGCGTCGAGTAGAAGATCGTTGCGCGTGCCCCATAGGGCGGGCTTGACGAAGCCGGCGTGCGCGACGCCAATGAGATTGGACCATTCGAGCTTCGGAAAGGTGAAGAAGCCCGGCGATGTGCTGTAAGGCGCGATCCCGCCTTCAAGATCGATGCGCAGACGCTCGCCGCCGCCGAAGAGATTGCGATCCACCCAATAGCTGCGCAGTTCCGGCCCGTTGATGTTGGAGATCGCCGCCGAAACGCCGATCGCATGGCGTTTGCGTTCGCTGGTTTCAACGAGGATGGGCAGATTGCCGTTACTGTCGAGATGCGGGCCATCGGACACTTTCACGCCGCCGAGCGCCTCGATCGAGGCGACGGATTTACGCGTTTGCGCGAGCCGCTCGGGACTATAAGGTTCGCCCTCCTCGAGATAGATGAAGGAACGGATAACGTCTGGATCGACGCCGGGAGAGCCGGAAAGCTCAACCTCTCCAATGCCGGCGCGCGGACCAGGATCGATGGTCACCGTGACATCGACCACATGCTCGCGGTGTAAGATCACCGGCCTCAGCGAGACGATCTTGGCGAGCGGATAGGATTCCGCGCGCAAATCGTCGATCCATTCGGCCTGCAGCGTCGCGAGCGCCGCCGTTTTCGCCGGCGCGTCGGGATCCTGGTCGAAGGCTCGGCGCGGAAACAGCGAACGATCGATCGGCGCATTGGTGCGCGCGTCATAGACGACGACGTAACGTAATTTATACAGGGGGCCGGGGACGATGTCGAAACGCACGGGGACGAGCGATCTGTCGCGATAGCGCTCCGCCGCCGCGGCGGCGGCCTCCGCGCCATCGCCGTCCGCCGAAATGGCGACGCCGGCGACGCTTGCCTTTACTGAAGCGTCGTAATAGCCGTTTCCCCAGAGGGCTTCGGCCAGACGCGGATAATCAGCGACAACCCGACGCGTCAGTCCAACGGCCGCGCCCGGCGGCTCCAACCGCAGACGCCAAACATTGGACGCGTCCTTAATATTCTGTTCGAGGCCGCTGTCGTCGTCGAGACCAGTGAAGGAGACTTCATAGGCGACGCCTTGAGCGCTCGGCTTCGCGGCCTCCTCCTTACCGAAGATTCCGAAGAAATCGAAGGCGTGTGCTGGCGCGCTGACACCACAAAGGCCGACGCACGTAGGAATGGCGATCAGAATTTGCGCTGGATTCAACAGTGCCCCTTTTCCCAACGGCTCCAATCATCACATCTTTATGATCCATATTATTAAGCCTAACTTATTACGCCTAAAATTCTCGCATAGTTCCGGCTTGCAACAAGCGACGACGGAACGAAAATCACTAGAAGCGATGTTGGGCGACAAGATGGCCTCGCCCCAACTCTGCCCCTTTTCGACGGCCTTGGCTCGCCGACGTATCGCGCATGCCGAGCGCCGCGCCATTCGCGTCGAAGCAAGACGAGATGACGCGGAGCGACTTGCGCTGATCATTCCGGGTCGGGAGACCCCTGTCGCTCCCACCCATTCGAGCTTCGGGCAGATCTGTAGTTCGCTGGGCGCACCGTCGCGTTATTTGCGTGATCTGCCGGCCCCGCTGGCCGCCGTCAACTTCCGGCATGGTCTGCTGTCGCACCGGGCCGAGTTGATCAAGACTCTCGAGGCCGAGCACGGCAGGATCGAACTTCGTGAAGTAACGGGGCCAGACTACGGCCGGCGGCGAGATACTGCCCAGTCGCAAGATCAGCGCCGTCGCCATTTTCCCTCATGCGCTCGTTTCGAAAGACGGCAATATCCCCTCACAGCGGGGCGACTCTTAGGGCGCGCCGGACCCCGTCCATGATTTTCCGCCAATTAGACTTTGCAAAATTTCGCGGCGAACATTAGCGACGGCCAACGCAGCGTTGTGGTTCCGAGCGGATTGCAGTCTCCCATGCGGAATTGACTCGCCGCAAATCATCGAATTACGGGCGCCTATAGCGGCGGCGACTCGGCTTCGGGAGCTAGGGGCCGCTTCATTTGCTGAATTCCTATCAGAGCCGTTGTGATCTTACGTAGGCTGCGGCTGCGGCGGCGCGCATTTCCTTTTTGAGACCGGCAAACATATTGTCGATCATTGTCGTGACTGGCTCAGGCGCCGTTCCTGGCTCGCCGGCATTGAAGGGGGGCGCCGGCGCATATTGCGCCAGCAGCTGAACGCCTTCGGCATATTTGCGATCCCGCAATCCCGCGATGAGGGCGAGAGCAAAGTCCAAACCGGCGGTGACCCCTTCGGCGGTGATCCGGTTTCGATCCCGCACGAAACGGCCTTCGGCCGGCGTCGCGCCAAATACGGGCAACAGCGATTTTGTCA
>JBFXJV010000274.1:0-5166 GCA_050174515.1 Methylocystis sp. | reverse complement strand
CAGCGTGCGCATATTGCCCATCTCGCGGTCGTAGACCATCGAGAGCGACGATTGCATGCCGTTGAAGAGCTGAATCATCGCCATCAGACCGGGCGCGATATAGACTTCGTAGAGCACGTAGGTTTCGTAAGGCGGAATGATCGAAACGCCGAGCACCTGCCGGAATCCCGCCGCGAAGATGAAGAGCCAGACGAGCGGCCGAACCAGCGCGGAAACGAAGCGCTCGCGCTGATGCAGAAAGCGCAGGCCCTCGCGCCAGACGACGCCCGAGAGGCAGATGAGATATTGGCGAAGGGAGAAGCCCGTGGGCGCAGCGAGTTCGCTCATGCCGAAAGCCGCTCCTGAGCCGCGCCAGTGATACGTGTGAAGGCGTCGCCAATATTCGCGGCGCCTTGTTCGGCGACGATCGCTTGCACGCTGTTGGTCGCGAGCGCCCTTCCGTGATGCAGGATGACGACCTGATCGTCGTCGGCGATCTCGTCGATGAGATGCGTCGCCCATAAGACGCCGAGCCCTTCGTCGCGCACAAGGCCTCGCACAAGCGCGAGAAGATCGGCGCGGGCTTTGATGTCGAGTCCGACCGTCGGCTCGTCGAGCAGCAGCAGCTTCGGATCATGCAGCAAGGCGCGGGCGATTTCGACGCGGCGCATCTGTCCCCCAGACAGGGCGCGAGCCTTGTCCTTCGCGCGTTCCGCGAGTCCCGCCCGCGCCAGCGCCGCCTGTGCGAGGCGATGCGCTTCGATCGGGCCAATGCCATGCAGCGCGGCATGGTAGAGGAGATTCTGCATCACGCTCAATTCGAGATCGAGCGTGCGCGCCTGAAAGACGACGCCGAGTTGGCGCAGCGCGGCGCCGGGCTCGCGCATGACGTTGTGGCCGAATATCTCGATCTCGCCGTGGCGCGCCGCGTAGAGCCTCGTGATCAGCGAGAACAGCGTGCTCTTGCCGGCGCCGTTGAGGCCGAGAAGCACGGTGAAACTGCCCGGCGGCACGGAGAAGCTGACATCGTCAAGCGCCTTGCGCGCGCCATAGGAATGGCTGACGTTTTTAATTGCGAGCGCGGGGGTCACGGCATGAGTCCCAGACATAACGCGAGTCGTTTGGCGTCGTATCGGGTGTCATTCCCGGCGCGCGCAACGCGTGCGACCGGGAATCCAGGGCTGCGCCCCGTCTCGTGAAAAGAGGCTCTGGATTCCCGATCGCGCTTCGCGCGTCGGGAATGACAGGCGGGAACACTCACCCTCATTGCGGCGCCACGACGACGCCCCAGGGAAAGGCGCCGACGGGAATCGACTTCACCACTTTCAGCGATGCGACATCGATCACCGATACGTCGTTCGATACGCCATTGGCGGTGAGCAGATATTTTTCGTCGGGCGTGAAGGCGAGATGCCAGACGCGCTGGCCGACCAGCAAATATTTTTCTATCCTTTTGGTTTCGGCGTCGATCACCGCGACGCGGTTGGCCGGCCCGAGCGCGACAAAGGCGCGCTTTCCGTCGCGCGTGATCGAAATGCCGATCGGCTGGATCGCTTCCTTCGACATCGCCGGAATGTCGAAACCGATCTTCTGCTTCAATTCGCGTTTCACGGGGTCGATGATCGCGACCGTTCCCCCGACTTCCGACGACACCCAAAGCTCGGAGCCGTCCTTCTTGAACTCGGCGAATCGCGGCCGGCCGTCGACGAGAATGTTGGCGACGATCTCTTTCGACTGCGTGTCGATCAGATGCGCCATATTGGTGGTTTCCGATGTGTTGACCAGCAGCCTGCCGTCGGGACTGACCGCCATGCCTTCAGGCTCGACGCCGACCGGAATGTCGCCGATCATCTCTTTCTTCTTCACGTCGATGAGCGTGACGAGATTGTCGTTTTCGTTCGAGACATAGATCACGTCGCCATTTGGACTAAGCGCCAGAAGCTCGGGATCGGGGCCTGACGGCAGCTTGCCAACGACTTTCAGAGTCTTCGTGTCGAGCACCTGAATGGCGTCGTCGTCGCCGGCGCAGATGTAAAGTTCCGAGCCGTCCTTGTTGAGTTCGATGCCGCGCGGGCGCCGGCCGACTCTCACGGTCGCCGTCGCTTCGAGCTTCTCCGTGTCGATGACGGTGACGGAATTGCCCTTTTCGTTGCTGACATAGGCTGTGTAGGCGTGGGCGGGCGTGAGGGAGAACATACAGCAAAGCAAGGCGGACATAGTCACGCTAATTGCGTAACTCGCGTCATGCCCGCGCTTGTCGCGGGCATCCACGCCGCTGGGACTCACGCGTGGATGGCCGGGACAAGCCCGGCCATGACGCGGAAAGCGAGCGAGCGTCGTGGAAAAGCCGAATCTGCTCCCTCTCCCGCGACTGCGGGGGAGGGATGGGAAGGAGGCGTTCGTCACTTCAATTTGCATTTCGTCTCCGGCTGGTCGAGACCCAGCGTATCGAGTTCGCTGACCTGATGGAGGAAGCCTTCCTGCGGCGAAACCGAGACGACCATCCGTCCGTCCGACAGCAGGATCGGCTGGCGCAATTGCTGATTCCATGGCCGCAGCGTCAGCCGCACGCCTTTGAAGGCGGCGATGGAGAAATCCTTGCCGATCATGTAGAGGCGCAGTTTCTCGGGGTCGTTGGAAGCGGCGCGCGTCGCGGCTTCGCCGATCATCCGCATGGCGAGCCAGGCCGCATTGTCGCGGGCGTTCATCAGACGTCTGAACGTTTGCATGAAGCGGTTCTGCAACTGAAGCGCGCCCCATTGCTCATGCGCCGGATCCCAATTCGTCGGCATCAGCCCGGCCGAGCCAGCGACAGGGCGCGGATCCCAGCTCCGATAGGGAAGATAGTTGGCGAAGACTTCGCTTTCATCGGCGGCGATGAGCGCGTCATAGACAGGCGCGTTCTGCGTCAGCGCCGGCATCTGCCGTTGCGTCTGCACCGAGCCGGAATCGCTGCGCCGGCCGCCCCCGGTGTCCTCATAAATGCGCTCTTCGACGATTTTCGCGCCGAATTTTTTTGCGCTGTTGCGCAACGCCTGCGCCATGAGTTCGTCTTTCGGATGCGATCCCTTGAAGAGCAGCCAGCGTCGCCACTGCTTCCAGACGAGATATTGCGACAGCCCGTCGGCAAGCATCGAACGCGTCGGCGCCACATGGATGACATTGGCGCGGCAGTCCTCTTCGCGCAGCCTGTCCTCCGTCGCGGAGACGTTGAAGAGCAGCGCGCCCTTCGACCTGGCGCGCTCGGCGGCCGCGAGCAGGCGCTCGGGCGAAAGGTCGGCGATGATGAGAAGCGCGCCCTTGTCGAAAAGCGAGTCGAGGGCCGCGACCACATCGTCGCCTTCCTCGAGCCTGGCGTCGATCGTCTCGAATGTCTGGTTGGTGAATTTGCCCGTGGTGTTGTTGTCGGCAGCGCCGAGCAGGGCGCCGGCGAGCGTGTCGTCGGCGGCTGGAATATCGAGAATGGAGAGGGTTTCGCGCGAATGCGCTTCGCGTAGAACGCCAACTTTGACATTTAGCGTTTCCGCCGCGACCGGCGTGGCGAGAAGCAGAAAGCAGAAGGCGGCGATCAAGCTTTTCATGTCGCCTAAATGGCCGCTTTGGCGCGCGGGATCAAGTTGCTCGGCGCTCCCGCGCGCCCTCGTCCGTCACCGCATTACGCGCAGCAGCGCCTTGCCCTTCTTGGACGCGATTTCGTCGGCGTCGAGCGCGCCGTCATTATCGGGATCCGCATCCTTGAACATGCCGCTGATCATGATGAGAAACTCGTCCTTCGAGAGCGTCCCGTCGTTGTCCGGGTCAGCCGCTTCGAATTCCTTTTTCGAGACGCGACCCTTCATCTCTTTGATGTCGACGGTCCCATCCGAATCCTTGTCAAGGCGCGTGAAAAGCTCCGTCGCGAGGGTATTGACTTCGTTGAGGTCGATCATGCCGTTGTTGTCGGCGTCGAGCGCGGCGGCAGGGCCGGTCGCCTTCGCGAGCGCGGACGACGCCGGCGGCGACATGACGCCGGCGAGCGCCAGCGCGCCGAGTAGTATTGCTTTGTTCATCTACGACTCCTTTGAATAAGCCGATCGGACCAATATAGCGCGGGCCGTGTCGAACCGGCTAGGGCCGAACTACGGCGGCGTGGTCGACACGCCGGAAGGGTTCCGGCGCAACGGCAGGCTTGCGATCAGAACCGCAAGAATTCCAGTGACGAATATGCCGTCGAAGGTTCCCGCGCCGCCAAGCGAGGCGATGGGCGTTTCGATCTCTCGCATCTTGTCGAGATTGAGCAGATCGGCGCCGATGAGCGTGCCCAGGCTGCCGCTGACATAGGCGACCGGCGCGGCATGGTCGCGCGACAGCAGGAGCGCCAGACCCGCCGAGAGCAGCGGCGGCGCGACAATAGGAACGCTGATGCCGACGCCTGGCACGATCCGCGCCAGGAGATGGACGACCAGAGCGACGATCGCCGTCGCCACGGCGCCGACGACCCAGATGCGATTGCGGGCGAGCAGGTAGATCGACAGGAAAAACGGAATTACGGCGCCGCCGACGTTGACCGCCAGTATCATGCCGGGCCAGTCGACGACCAAGGGAACGACATAGCGCCTTCCGAAAAAGTCGATCACTTCCTGCGGCACGACCCGCTCGCCAGCGAAATGCGCGATCGGTATGTTGACGTAGCCGCCGAGTAGCGAAGCGAGCAACAAGAACGTCGCAGATTTGGAGCTCAGGCCGATGCGGCCGTAGGCGTAGCTGAGCACGCCGATCTGTATCAGCACGAAGAGCGCCACCAGCGCGCCAAGCAGGGCCGCATAGATGATTGGCGGCAGCGGAAGATAATGAAGCTGATGCGAATACACGCGCGGCCTCCTTTGGCGCACGATCAGGCGCCGCAACCCCATATAGGGGACCTGCGACCGAGATGCAGTCCAATCCGAAACGCCGATGACGTGGCCTTTGGCGACAAAGGTTGCGGCGTCGCCTTTCCGGACAGGACGTTCGCCCAAGTTAAGGTTTGGGCGGTCCAGCGCAGGGCTGAAGCATAGCGGCAGGCTTTTCATGCTCGCTCGCTGCTTACTGTTGAGGAGAACGCCGGAGATCGAGCAACAGCCGAACTTCCCCGAGAATGTTGATGCAATTCTCTGCAGCGGGCGCGTGACCAGGGCGGATTATGACTCCGACCTCGTTCTTGCGGTC
>JBFXJV010000273.1:0-5176 GCA_050174515.1 Methylocystis sp. | reverse complement strand
CCATGATCGTCGCAATCTCGCGAGAGGCGTTCGACCCGCTTCGATGCCAGAAGGCGAATCCGATGCTCAGAACCGCCACGAGTGAAATCGCGACGACGGCGTGCCATGGCCTGAACCATGAGCGCCAACCGCCTTCATATTGCGACTCGTACTCTCCGTCGTCTGGGCCGTAGTCGAGATATGCTGAGTCTTCGCTCCAATTGGCTTCGGCTCCGTAATAGTCGGTCTCGTAGGCCGCCTGCTGCGGCTCATGGCCCGGCGGCGGGTTCTGGCCGTCAGGGCCGACCGAATAGGCGCGCTCCAGGGGCTGCTCCATGGACGGCTCTGGATAATAGTGCGGTTCCGCCGACACGGCCGGCGCGGCGTCATAGGAGCCCCGAAGATCGGCGGCCTGAGCGCGAGGGTCATGCGGTTCTGCGAGAATCCGACCATAGGGATCGGTCGCCGCCGGTTCCTCGGCTTGGACCAGCCGTGCGAGTTCGCCGAGAAGTTCATCATCCGCGGCGGGACGTTTATGCGCGCCGCGCAGCCGCCGTTCGAACTCTCCAAGATCGATTGCCGGGCCTCTAACGGATGTCTCGCGCATGATAAACCTCGCTTAACTGATCCCCTGGGGCGCGAAGCAAATTGAAAGGCGCGTCCGACGCCCGGACGTTGCCCTTCATGCGTCGATTAGCGCATCTCGTCGGGGGCGCTCACGCCGAGCAGCCTCAAGCCTGACCCCAGGACGATCGTTAAAGAGCTAACCAACGCAAGCCGAGCGATGGTCAATTCTCTATCATCAGACTTAACAAAGCGTAATTGCGGCTGATCTTTGCCGCGATTCCAGTGCGAATGGAACACGCTCGCCAGTTCATGCAGATAGAAAGCCACGCGGTGCGGCTCGTGCGCCGCCGCCGCCGCTTCGATGACTCTCGGATACTGCGCGATGATCTTGGCCAATGCAAGCTCGCCCTCGTCCGCCAAAAGCCCGAAATCCGCCTCCGCCAGGGTTCCGGCCGACAGGTCGATGTCGGGAAAGGCGGCGAGCGCCTGGCGCAGCGCCGACTTTCCCCGCGCATGCGCATATTGGACGTAAAAGACCGGGTTGTCCTTCGACTGCTCGATCACCCTGGCGAGATCGAAGTCTAGAGGCGCGTCATTCTTGCGGTAAAGCATCATGAAGCGCACGGCGTCGACGCCGACCTCGTCGACAACCTCGCGCAGCGTGACGAAGTCTCCCGCCCGCTTCGACATTTTGACCGGCTCGCCGGCGCGCATCAGCCGGACGAGCTGACAAAGCTTGACGTCGAGCTTCACGCGCTTCTCGGAAAGCGCGGCGACCGCCGCCGTCATGCGCTTCACATAGCCGCCGTGATCGGCGCCCCAGACATCGACGAGCGTATCGAAGCCGCGATCGATCTTGTCCTTGTGATAGGCGATGTCGGCGGCGAAATAGGTCGGCGAGCCGTCGGATTTTTTGAGCGCCCGATCGACGTCGTCGCCAAACTGCGTCGATCTGAACAGCGTCTGCTCGCGATCTTCCCAATCCTCCGGCAGTTGGCCTTTGGGCGGGGGCAGCCGGCCCTCATAGACGAGGCCCTTCGCGCGCAGCCAGTCGATCGCCGCGTCGATGGGCGCGACGCCATTCTTCTTTTCATGGAGCGTGCGCTCTGAAAAGAACGTCTCATGCCTGATGTTTAGTGCGGCGAGATCGTCGCGGATCATCGCCATCATCGCATCGATGGCGGCAATGCGTACGATCGGAAGCCACTCGTTTTCCGGCTTGCCGACGAGCGTGCCGCCATGCGTCTTGGCGAGCGCTTCGCCCACGGGCTTCAGATAGTCGCCTGGATAGAGTCCCTCCGGGATCGCAATCGCCTCGCCCAGCGCCTCGCGGTAACGCAGATGGGCGGAACGGGCGAGAACGTCGACCTGGGCGCCGGCGTCATTGATGTAATATTCGCGCGTCACCGCGCAGCCGGAAAACGCCAGGAGACTGGCGAGCGCGTCGCCGAAGACCGCGCCCCGGCCATGGCCGACATGCATCGGCCCGGTCGGATTGGCCGACACATATTCGACATTCACTCTGCCCTGCAGCGCGCTGGCACGGCTCTTCGCGACGTGGCCGAAAATTTCCGGATCGCGCAGCGTCGCGCGAAGCACCTTCGCGAAAATCTCCGGCTTCAGACGGATATTGATGAAGCCGGGGCCGGCGACCTCCGCGCTCGCGACATTCGCGGTCTCGGCGAGCGCATGGCAAATCTCGACCGCCAATTCGCGCGGCGAAGAAAAATGCGGCTTCGCCTCCTTGGCGAAGACCATGGCGGCGTTCGAAGCGAGATCGCCGAGCGTCGCGTCCTTGGGCGGCTCGACGACGAAGCGCGCATGATCGAGCTTCGGCAAGCGGCCGTCGGCGGCGATGCGATCGAGAATGGCGGCGATGCGGGCGTGAAAATCGTCGAAAATGTTCATGGAGGTCCAGGGGAAGGGTCGCGCGGCGGTTTAGCAGCTTGAGCCGGCGAAATCATCCGCGGCGCCGGCGATTGACGAAAATTAGAGACTTCAGCTGCGCACGAAGCTCGACAGCCGCGGGCGGCTTCACCCGCCAAACGCTCGCTTCACCTCATTGAGCGCATAGCGGTCGGTCATGCCGGCGATGTAATCGGCCACCACCACCGCGCGTTCGGCGCCTTGCAGGGCGGCGGCCTGCGCGGCCCATTCGGCGGGCATCAGTTGGGGCCTTTCGAAAAAGGCCGGGAACAGCCGCGAGATCGCGTCGCGGGCGCGTTCCCACACGCCCATGATCTTTTCGTGCCGATACATATTGGCGAAGAGAAAGTTCTTAATGTCGCGCTGGGCCTCGGCCATCGGCGGCGAGTGGCCGACGAGGGTTTCGCCCGCACCCCGCACATCATCGGCGCTCATCGGCGCGATGCGCGCGATTCGGCGCAGCGATTCGCCGATCGCGTCTTCGACGAAGGCGGTGATGACCCGGCGCACGAGTTCATGGATGACGCGACCCCGTTCGAGGCCCGGATGTTCATCGTGAATATGCTCGAGCACGCCAGCAATGAATGGCGTTCTGGCGATGTCGTCGAGCGCGAATAATTCGGCGCGTAATCCGTCGTCGATGTCATGGCCGATATAGGCTATGTCGTCGGCCTGCGCCGCCGCCTGCGCCTCGATGCTCGCGAAAGTCGAAGGATCGAGCGGAAAGATCGCGTCGAATTCCGCGATATAGCGCGGCAACGGGCGACGAGCGGCTACGCAAGCCGCCGGCTCCTCATCCTGAGGAGCGCCTGAAAGGCGCGTCTCGAAGGACGAGGAGCCGTCCGCCTCAAGCTCGATCCGCTCCCTCGCCCTTCGAGACGCGAGCTGCGCTCGCTCCTCAGGATGAGGGAGGTGATGCTCTCGGGCTGCAGAGCTGTGCAGCAGCGGCCCATTATGCTTGGCGATGCCTTCGAGCGTCTCCCAGGTCAGATCGAGTCCATCGTAGCGCGCATAACGGCGCTCGAGCAGCGTTACGATGCGCAGCGCCTGGGCGTTGTGGTCGAACCCGCCATAGGGCGCCATGCAGGCCTCTAACGCCCCCTCGCCGGCATGTCCGAAGGGCGTATGGCCGAGGTCATGAGCGAGCGCCACGGCCTCGGCGAGGTCCTCGTCGACGCGCAGGGCGCGGGCGAGCGCGCGGGCGATCTGCCCGACCTCGATCGTATGGGTCAGCCTGGTGCGGAAGTGATCGCCGTCGAGCGGCACGAAGACCTGCGTCTTATGCGCCAGCCGGCGAAAAGCGGTGCAATGAATGATGCGGTCGCGGTCGCGCTGGAACTCGCTGCGCGTCGGCGACGGCGCCTCGGGATAGAGCCGCCCGCGCGAGCGCGCCGCGTCGCAGGCGTATGCCGCGAGAGGGCCGCGAACCGCCACATTTCGCTCCTTTCATTGAAAGGCCACAGCTTTGGACCTATCTTGCGGCAGCGAGCATATCCCGCAAGGCGCCGGCGAGGCGCGGAATTGGATAGGCGGAATTTCGGCTTCGGGGCTAACTTCGACCGCGCTGTAGCGCGCGGCGGCCCTTGCATGCAAGTGATGGAGATCGATGGATGAGCATGGCGGCAGGCTACATCGCGCTCACCGAACAGGCGGCCCGGCGCATTCACGCGATCCTCGCCAATGAATCGCCCGGCGCCGTCTTTCGCATTTCGGTCGAAGGCGGCGGCTGCTCCGGCTTCCAATATCGTTTCGCGGTCGATCCCGCGCCCGGCGAAGAGGACGCGCTGCTTCAGCAGGGTGGCGCGCGCGTCGCGATCGACCCTTCGTCGATGGGCTTTCTCGCCGGCGCCAGAGTCGACTTTGTCGACGATCTGATGGGAGAGTCCTTCCGCATCGACAATCCCAACGCCGTCGCCTCCTGCGGCTGCGGAACAAGCTTCGCAGTTTGAGGCCAAAGCCTGGATAGCATGCCCGGCGGCACCTTGGAGGTTTGAGCCTTGGACGCGCTCTTCATCGGCCACGCCTATATCGACGTCACCGTGCAGGCCGATCGATTGCCGCACGGCGATCAGAAGACGCTGGCGCGCGATTACGCGGTGAGTTTCGGCGGAAACGCCGTCACCGCCGGCTTCGCCTGCGCCAAGCTCGGCCATCCCGTCGGCATGCTGACCACGCTCGCGCCCGACTGGCTCGGCCACATGTTCATGGACATGGCCCATAGCTATGGCGTCAATGTCCATCCGCGACGGGTGGCGCGCTCGTCGCTCTCCCTCGTCTGGCCCAATGACGGCAAGCGCGCGATTTTGCGCGCACGCGACGACAATTATCTGCAGGCGTTTCCCCGGCTCGACATTTCGGAGGCGAGACTCATCCATCTCGACGGGCATATGGCCGACGCCGCGCTGCATTACGCCAAGGCGGCGCGGGCGCTCGGCGCGCTGGTATCCCTCGACGGCGGCGCGCTGCGGCCCTGCATCGAGGAGCTGACCGGCTATGTCGACGTCGCGATCGTCGCCGAGAAACTCTGTGAGCAGATGTCGATGTCGGAACTCGACATGCTCGGCTGGTTAAAGTCCAAGGGCTGCCGTATCGGCGGCGTGACCACCGGCGAAAAAGGCATGTTGTGGTACGACGAGAACGGCGAGGTTTCGCAAATGCCGTCGCTCGCCGTGCCGCATGCGCTCATCGTCGACACCTCGGGCGC
>JBFXJV010000272.1:0-5186 GCA_050174515.1 Methylocystis sp. | reverse complement strand
CCAACCGGCAAGGCCGAGACTGCGCTATGCGCCCGCGGCTGATAAGGCCAGCCTGCTCCAACACCTTGAGATGTTTCGAAATCGCCGGCTGGCTGATGGAAAAGGGCGCGGAGAGTTCGTTGACGGACGCCTCGCCGTGCGCCAGCCGGGCCAGGATGGCGCGTCGTGTCGGGTCCGCCAAAGCGGCGAGTGTAGCGCTCAGAGAGTCGGACATTGTTTGCCAGCCGGTTATATAACGTATAGGTTAAATAAAAGGCGTGATAGCTGACGTCAAGCTCCGAATTTATTCGCGGCGTCTGTGACCGGAGCATTTGGCCGCCATGTCGAGACACTGGAAGCTGGTATCGAAGCGGCGATGCGGGATCGGCGCATTTCGCCCGACTGGACCGCCATGTCGCTTGCGCGCCGCGCCTGCTTCCGGGTGCGTTCACTCGCGCCAAAGCAAAGGGTGGACGTTGTCGGTGACAGCATCGAGCATCTCGCCCGGCGTCTGAGGCCGCTTTCAGCGCAAAAAAACTTGAACGTCAGTCATGAACGCAGACCAAGAGGAGACATCGCCATAAGATAAATGCTCGCAATCAACTATGTGAAACCCCGTTGCGTCATGCAATCGCTCGGAGCCTTTCAATGACTCCCACCATTACCGCCTTTGAACGCTCGCCCGATGGCGGCAAAGGTCTGGCGCGTGACATGCGCGTTCGCTGGGCGCTTGAAGAAGTGGGCCAGCCTTACGACGTTCGTCTTCTTTCGTTCAAAGCGATGAAAGAACCAGCGCATCTTGCGCTTCATCCATTCGGGCAGATTCCAACCTTTGAAGAAGGCGATCTCGCCCTGTTCGAGTCGGGGGCGATCGTGTTCCATATCGCCGAGCGCGATGCGGGCCTGCTGCCAGACGATGCGAATGCCCGGGCGCGCGCAATCGCATGGATGTTCGCCGCGCTCAGCACGGTGGAGCCGCCGATCCTTGAACTCGGAACCGCCAGGCTCCTTGAGGGCGACAAGCCCTGGTCCGCGCAACGCATGCCTCTCGTCGATGATCGCGTCCGTAACCGGCTGGGCCAACTTTCCCGTCGCCTTGGCGATGCCGACTGGCTCGACGGCGAGTTCAGCGCCGGCGACCTGCTGATGATATCGGTGCTGCTCAGGTTGAAAGGATCGGGTATGCTGGACGAGTATCCGAATCTTTCCGGCTACGTCGCTCGCGGCAAAGCGCGGCCCGCATACAAGCGTGCTTTCGCCGCTCAATTGGCGGTTTTCGCCGCCGCATCGGCCGGCTGACAAAGGTCCGCTCCGGGCTCGAAGCCATCATCCGAGCCTTTCTCTCAGTTTGTAGGTCTTGACCCGAATAAAGCGCGGCGCGAAAGATCGAACCGATGGCGGGCTTGACCAATCGAGAACGAAGTGAGGCGAACGGAGAATTCGCAGCGCCCGAACCGACGCTTTCGAATGGCGGAGAGTTCCTCGTCGACGCCGCCTCGCAAGTAAAGTCGCCGTTGAAATTCTTCCTGTTGGTTTTTGTCCTTTCTTTTCCGTTTTGGCTGATCGGCGCGGTAAGCGGCCTTCAGTTCGTTCCGGGACTTCCAGCGAGCTCGCTTTCAGTTTTCTGCCCAGTGACGGCGGCGGCGATTCTTGCATACCGCGAAAATAGAACGGAGGGCGTGAGAGCGCTGTTGAAAAAATCGTGCGATATCTGGAAGATCAAGAGCGTCATTTAGTGCGCGCCAATCGTTCTCCTTGCGCCCGGCCTTATGGCCATCAGCTACGGCGTGACGCGCGTGTTTGACTTCCCTCTTCCGCCCCCACAATTTCCGATTCTTGCAGCACCCCCGATATTCCTTATGTTCTTGGTCGCCGCTCTCGGTGAGGAATTGGGTTGGTCGGGATACGCCATCGATGCATTGCAAAAAAAGCGGAGCGCTTGTCAGGCCGCTATTCTGCCGGGAGTGATTGGAGCGGAATGGCACTTCGTCCCGCTTGCGCAAGCGAACCGATCGCCAATGTGGATCGCTTGGTGGTCCGTTGGATCGGTCGCCGCGCGGGTCCTAACGGTCTAGATTTACAATGGTACTGGCGGGAGTGTATTCGCCGCAGCTTTATTTCACGCAATGCGCAACGTCAGTTGGCTCATGTTTCCGAATTTTTGGCTCGCATTACGATCCACGCGTCGCGTGCCCGACTATCGCTTTGGCGGCGGGGCTCGTCACGCTCCTGGGGGATCGCAAACACTCACAAGACGAGCGCTCATCTTTTCCAAGTCTGCAAAGGGATTACGAGGAGCGAGGCGTCTAAGTCGGCTTCGTTAAGTTCGTTTCGCACACAGGCGGCGGCAGATATTGCGAAGCGCAATACTCTGTGATACAGAGTGCTCTGCATATTCGGAGGCAGCCATGGAAGACCCCCGTGGGGAGGCGACAAGCGCGCTCGCCGAGATCGCCGCCGTCCAGCGGCGAACCAAGGCGGCGGTGGCGTATCGTCGAGCCAGCGCATTTCTCATTTTATGGGGCGCTCTGGTCGCCATCGGCGCGGCGTTGAACCAGATCCTGCCGGATCGATCCGAGGTCATTTGGTATGGCGTCGACGCGATCGGACTCCTCGGAACTTGCGTAATCGCATTGCGTCGTCGCGCGCGTCACGGGGCGCCTGACCGCGCGGGTTGGGAGATCATTGCAAGTTTCCTCGTCCTTGGCGCCTATGGCGTCGCTTGGTCGTATCTGCTCGCCCCAGCAGGGCATGACCGTCTCACGGTCTTTTGGTCCACGCTGATGATGATGGGCTATGTCGTGGCGGGCCTGTGGCGGGGACCGCTCTTCGCCGTTTGCGGTCTCGTCGGAACGGCGTTGAGCTTCACCGCCTTCTTTTTCGCTGGCACTTGGCTGCATCTCTGGATTGGCGCGATCTACGCCTTCGGCTTCGCGCTCGGCGGTTTGTGGCTCTATCGGATCGGCGCCGGCGACTGATGAAGCCCAACGAAATCATTCATCAATCAAATCGCCTGCGTATCATGGCCGCGCTTAACGTGCTGGAGCCAAAAAGTTGGCTCGAATTCACCCGATTGCGGGCGCTGATCCAGGCAACGGACGGTAATTTGGGGGCGCATCTCGAAACGCTTGCGCAGGCCGGATACGTCGCGATCGACAAACAGTTCGTCGGCAAGAAGCCTCAAACCCGCGTCCGGGCGACGAGCGCCGGGCGGCGAGCCTTCGCCGCGCATGTCGCTTACCTGCGCGCTTTGCTCGATGAGCCTGTCTCGGCGGATCAGGAGTAATGAGCGCACGAGCGCCTTGCGACGTCGCCGTGCAAAATTATTGCAACACTGGAGGCGCTCATGGCGAAACACGCCCTTTGCCCATGGTGGATCGGCTATTTGCTCGCGAGTCCCATCCGCAAGCTTTTCCAAGATCCGGTCCAAATTCTTTCGCCCTATGTCCGCGCTGGGATGAGCGTCCTTGAGCCCGGTCCCGGCATGGGCTTTTTCACGCTCGAAATTGCTCGTCTCGTCGGCCCTTCGGGGCGTGTTGTGGCGGTGGACGCGCAACCTCAAATGATCGAGGGCCTGAAACGCCGCGCGAGCAAAGCGGGCCTCCTCGACCGCATCGACGCGCGCGTGGCTCGCGCCGAATCCATGGCGCTCGACGATCTCGATGGAGCGATCGATTTCACATTCGCTTTCGCCGTCGTGCACGAAATGCCTTCCGCCGCTTATTTCTTTGATGAGGCCGCGCGGGTTATGAAACCCGACGCTTGTCTCCTTCTGGCTGAACCGGCCGGCCACGTCGGCGAAAGTGAATTTGCGCAACTGCTCGCGGCCGCTTCCGAATGTGGCCTGCAGGTCATTGATCGACCCTCCGTGAGTCGTTGCATGGCGGCGGTTCTTTCAAGGAAAAGCCGCTAACGCGGAAAAGCGTCTCGCGTCAGAGCAATGCGCGTTCATTTCAATTTCGCCAAGCCATTTCGCTCGACGAAGCCGACGCTCAAAAGGCAAACCGACAATCGAAAAAGGAGTCGCATCATGATCAGGGTTAGGCTGACAAGCATCATCGTCAATGATCAGGACAGAGCCCGCAAATTCTATACAGAGAAACTTGGCTTTATCATTAAGCGCGACATCCCCGTGGGTCCCGCCAATTGGCTGACGATTGTTTCGCCGGCTGAGCCGGACGGAACGGAAATAGCGCTCGAACCGACTTTCCATGCCGCTTCGAAGCTGTACCAAGAAGCGCTCTACGGCGAGGGGACGCCTCTGACGGCTCTCGCAGTTGACAATATTGAAGGAGAATATGCGCGTTTGACGAAGCTGGGCGTCGTCTTTCAAGGCGAGCCGAAGGAAATGGGGCCAACGACCGTCGCCGTATTCGACGACACATGCGGCAATTACATTCAGTTGTTCCAGGCATGAGCGCTGAGTTCAAGGTTTAGCGTGATGAAGAGAACGCTGACCCAATTGGCGTCATGCATAAGTGCGCGCGTCCGGGCGGGCATCGTCCTCGCATGTTTCTGCGCCTCGATTGCCGCGTGCGCCGATACGCGGTTGAGCGCGCCTAACGGGGCTAACGCTCCAATCGCAATTTCGGAATATATCGAGACAGGCGGCGCGCGGCTCTATTTCGAAACGCGGGGCGATAACATGGACGCGCCGCTCCTCCTATGGCTTCACGGCGGCCCCGGCGGCGCCGAGCGTCCACTGTTTCGCTATTTCAACAGTGATCTCGAACGTCGCTTTCTCGTCGTCTATTACGATCAGCGTGGCGCGGGGCGGTCATTCGATCCCGAAGCGCCGACGACTTCGCTCACCATCGCCCAGCATGTCGCCGATCTTGACCGGCTCATCGATCATTTGCGGTCGCGATATGGCCGCGATCGCGTCCTTCTCGTAGGCCATTCCTGGGGCGCGGTCCTCGGGACTCTTTACGCGAAGGCTCATCCAGAGAATATCTCGGGCCTCGTCGCCGTGGCGCCTGTCGTCTCCTTCAGCGAACAGCAGCGGCGCGAATATTCTTATGATCTGGCGGAAGCGACGAGGCGCGGCGACGAGGACGCGCTGCGCGATCTGCGCGGGATCGGGCCGCCGCCCTATCAAACGCCGAACGCCATGATCCAGTTGCAGCGCGTCACCGAACGCTATCATGGAGTTGAATTCCAGGCGCGAAGCCAGGCGGCGATCGTGGTGGAAGGAATGGTCAAAGGGC
>JBFXJV010000271.1:0-5195 GCA_050174515.1 Methylocystis sp. | reverse complement strand
GCAGCGTGAGCTACCCGATTTCCACGATACGCGCGCTGTGATGGATGACCTCGGCCTTGTCGCCGACGGACTTGCCCATCAGCGCCGTTGCGAGCGGCGCGACATAGGGAATGAGTCCCTTCGCAGGGTCGGCTTCGTCTTCGCCGACCAGTCGGAAGCTGCGGCGTTCGCCGTCTTCAAGCTCGACGACGACGCGATGTCCGAAACGAACCGCGGAATGGTCGGCGATCGGCCTGATGACCTCGGCGCTCGCCCGGCGCGCCGTCCAATAGCGCAGATCGCGCTGCGCCAGCGCGAGCGCGTGATTGTCTTCGGCCGAGGTGGCGCGTTCGATCTCCTTGTGCAGGCGCGCGAGTTCGCTTTCGATCTGCTGAAGGCCTTCGGACGTCACCAGATTGCGATGCGGGCTGATCGGCCGGTCAGGCAGATCCTCGCGGGGATTGTCGTCGTCCTGTTCCTTGGTGAAAGCCGAACTCATGCGCATTCAACCCTGTGGGCCGCGCCGACGCGGCCGGTTTCCTCAACAAAAATAATCGGCCCAAGCGGGCCGTTCGCCGGCATTAGAACCGAGACGCGCCCGCTTGTCGAGAAATTGACGTAACGATGCGACGATTCGCGCGAATTTGAAATGGCTTAGCTTCTCGCCGCGTCGGGACGGTCCGCGCTCGAGCGAATCCGGTCAATCCGCCGCTCCTGGCGGGAGGTTCAACCCCATGTCGATGACGACGCGACCGCGAATTTTGCCGGTCACGACCGAGCGCGCGCGCTCCAGCGCAGCGTCGAAGGGAATGATTTCGCTCATCGCGTCGATCGCGGCCGGGTCGAGGTCCTGCGCGATTCGCGCCCAGGCCGCGCGCCGCAGAGCGATGCGCGGGCGCACGCTTTCGACGCCGAGCAGCGCAACGCCGCGTAAGATGAAAGGCGCGAGATTCGCCTGAAGCTCCATGCCGCCGACATTGCCGCAGGCCGCGACGGCGCCGTCGAATTGAATCTGCGCGAGAAGATTGGCGAGCGTGACGCCGCCGACCGTATCGACGCCGACGGCGAAGCGCCGCTGTTGCAACGGCCTTCCAGGAGCGGCAAACTCTTCGCGGCCGATGATCTCGCTCGCGCCCTGGCGTTTCAGATAATCCGCTTCGCCTCCTCGTCCCGTGACCGCGGCGACGCGCCAGCCGGCTTTGGCGAGCAGCGCGACGGCGAATGAGCCGACGCCGCCCGCCGCGCCCGTAACCGCCGCAAGCCCGTCCTCTGGCCGCGCGCCGTGACGCTCGAGCGCCATGATGCAGAACATGGCGGTCAAACCTGCCGTGCCGATCGCCATCGCCTGCGCGGGCGTCAGCGGCGGCGGCAGTTTCACCAGCCAATCTCCGGAGAGGCGCGCCTTTTGCGCAAAACCCCCGTAATGCGCTTCGCCCAGCCCACAGGCGGTTGCGATCACGATGTCGCCCGACGAAAACTGCGGATGCGCCGAATGCCTCACCCGTCCGGCGAGGTCGACTCCTGGAATCATCGGGAAGCGGCGCACCACGGGCCCCTTGCCGGTGACGGCGAGACCATCCTTGTAGTTGATCGCCGAGAAGGCGACGTCAATATCGACGTCGCCCTCCATCAGGTCCCGCTCGCACATGACGACGTAATCGGCGTGATGGCCGCGCTCGCTCTTGTCGATGCGAATCGCTCTGAACTCGCCCACGCCGACCTCTCCCGCGCTCACGCGCCCAAAGCAGCGACTTCTAGCGGAGAAAAAGTTTTGAAAAGGAAAACATTGGCCGGTCTCAGCCGTAAAGCCCTAAAATCGCCACTGATCAACTATCAACAATTAGGTTGTGGCAATAGTGCATAATATTTCTTGATGAAATCCCGGCCTTCTGTTACGCACTCTTCAAGTAACGGGGAAACCGCGATCCTATGCAACGAAGCATTTGATAAAGGGCGGTGGGGGCAGCGTCCATCTCAAAAGGAAGTGGTGAGCAATCCGATGACTCAAACCAACAACATTGAACTCGCAGCCGACATCGTCTCAGCCTATGTGAGCAACAATTCAGTCCCCGCCGGAGATTTGCCTGGACTGATCAGCGAGGTTTACAATGCCCTGTTGCGCGTGGGTTCTGGCTCTCCCGCCGCGCCCGCCGAGCCGCCGAAACCGGCCATCGCCGTCAAGCGGTCGGTGACCAACGATTACATCATCTGCCTTGAGGACGGTAAGAAGTTCAAGTCGCTCAAGCGCCATTTGCGCACCCAATACGGACTGTCGCCCGAAGATTATCGCGAGAAGTGGGGGCTTGCCGCCGACTATCCCATGGTGGCGCCCAATTACGCCAAGGCCCGCTCCAATCTCGCCAAACAGATGGGTCTCGGCCAGCAGCGCCGCCGTCGCGGCAAATAAAAGGCGGCCGAAACGGCCGCCCCCTCATCGATCGTCCTTCTGTATCCGCCGCTCGGATTGCGCCTTCGGCTCTTGCAAGCGCGGCGGGTCGAGCTTCAGCTCTCCTCGTCGCTCTCGATGTCGCCGTCGATCAATCCGGAAACGTCGTCGTCGCCCTCTTCCTCTTCGAGGAAAGTATCGTCTTCCGCATCGTCTCCTTCGATCTCCACCTCATCTTCGACGTCAAGCGATTCCGCGGCGGCCTCGGTTTCCTCGACTTCTTCGAGCGACACCGTGTCGGCGTTTTCCTTTTCGACTTCGCTCTCTTCTTCTTCCTGCGCGCGCGCCGCCGTTCGCGTCAGCGCTGCAACCTGATAGATCGCGCCGCATTTCGGACAGGCGATCGGATTCTTATTCAAGTCATAAAATTTCGTCCCGCAGGACTGACATTGGCGTTTGGCGCCGAGTTCGGGTTTTGCCACGGTCGAATGGTCCTCGAGAAGCGGCGTGGGAACGCCCCGCCTGTATGGAGAGACTATGTGGGCGCTCCGGTTAGTGGCGTCCCGCGCCGCTGTCAAATGGGAAATGCATTGTCCGCGCGCCCATTGCCAAGCGGCGCGCGGATTGGCATAGAATCGCCGCTACGCGGGTGTAGCTCAATGGTAGAGCAGCAGCCTTCCAAGCTGAATACGAGGGTTCGATTCCCTTCACCCGCTCCAGCCCTGCCATAATATTTCGCGCGATCGGCTCGCGCTCGCCGGTCGCGCGCCTTCGGCCGCCGTTGTCCGTCGCCTCGCTGCGGCTCGACACGACGGATGAGCGATCGCCGCGTTTACCAATTGCGCGCATGCGCCGGGCCGACGAGGGCGGCGCGACGCGGCGACCCAAGCGGCGCGACTGCCGGGCCGCGTCGATCGGCCGTCCCAAACAAGGACGCAGTGTTAAGAATCCCCGTCGGTTAGGGTCGCATTCGCGCATCGGCCCCGGGGCGTCGCGCCCAAAGGGTCCCTGAAATCGGCCGGAACGCAACGCCAACCGCAATCGAACGCTGATTCGTGCTTGCTGCGTTCTCGCTTGATCCCAAAGCTTAACAGCAATGGGACGAACCGCCCAATCTTCGCCGTTGACATAGGCGGCGAAACGAGTCCGGCGGCGAACCGGTGAAGTTGGCTCTCGCCAAGCCCTATGGCGCGCCTGATCTCCAATTTCTGGTGTTATTGATCGGGTCAGCGTCCATATGTTGTCGGAACAGACCATGATTCGGCGAGAGTCAGCGATTCGGGCGCGATTCGTTCGCAGGCTGTTCAGAAAGTAAAGTCGCGCGCCGCGCGAAGTTTCGATATGAAACGAAGACGCTCCACGCGCGATAGAGCGCGCTGCGAAAAAGTGGATGCCGGTTTTTAAATGACAATCGCGCCGTCCGTCCCGGCGAGCCGCGCCGCCCCCCGCGCCAGACCGTTCGACAGGGGCGTCGCGGCGGTGCTCGGCCCCACCAACACCGGCAAGACGCATCACGCCATCGAGCGGATGCTGTCCTTTCCTTCCGGCGTCATCGGGCTGCCTCTGCGGCTTCTCGCCCGTGAAGTCTATAATCGCGTCGCCGAGCGCGTGGGCGCCGACAATGTCGCGCTCGTCACCGGCGAGGAAAAAATCAAGCCGCGCGCGCCCGCCTATTGGGTTGCGACGGTCGAAGCGATGCCGCGCGACGTCGAGGCGGACTTTCTCGCGATCGATGAAATACAGCTCGCCGCCGATCTCGATCGCGGCCATATTTTCTCCGACCGGCTGCTCAATTGGCGCGGACGCCAGGAGACGCTTCTCATCGGCGCCGCCACGATGGCGCCGCTCGTTTCGGATCTCTTTCCGGGCGCGGCGATCTACACGCGCCCGCGGCTTTCCGAACTGTCATTCGCCGGCGACAGGAAAATCTCGAGGCTGCGGCCGCGCAGCGCCGTCGTCGCCTTTTCCGCCGAAGAAGTCTATGCGATCGCCGAACTGATCAAGCGCCAGCGCGGCGGGGCGGCCGTCGTGCTCGGCGCGCTGTCGCCGCGCACGCGCAATGCGCAGGTCGAACTCTATCAAAGCGGCGACGTCGACTATATCGTCGCAACCGACGCCATCGGCATGGGCCTCAATCTCGACGTGGACCACGTCGCCTTCGCCTCCGATCGCAAATTCGACGGGTTGAAACACCGGCGGCTGACGCCCGCCGAATTCGGACAGATCGCCGGCAGGGCGGGTCGCCATTTGAGCGACGGCTTTTTCGGCGCGACCGGCCGTTGTCCGCCCTTCGAGGAGGAGTTGATCGAATCCCTGGAGGATCACCGTTTCGATCCGGTGAAGACTTTGCAATGGAGAAACAGCGCGCTCGATTTTTCGTCGATCGACGCGCTGCTCCATTCTCTCGATCGGGCGCCGGCGCATCCCGATCTCGTTCGCGCGCGCGTCGCGGACGATCAAAGGGCGCTTGAAGCCGCGAGCCGCGACGAAATCGCACAGCGCAACGCCAAGGCGCCGGCGGATGTCGCCCGGCTCTGGGAAGCATGCCAGATTCCCGATTACCGCAAGACGTCGCCCGCCGCTCACGCCGAACTGGCGCTTGCCGTATTCGCCTTCATCGCCCGGCGGGGCAAAATCCCCGAGGACTGGATGGCGCGGCAAATCGAGGCGGTCGACCGCGTCGACGGCGACATCGCCACGCTGTCAAATCGTCTGGCGCAAGTTCGCACCGCAAGTTTTATCGCCAACCGTTCCGGCTGGCTCGACGACTCCGAGCATTGGCAGAGCGTCGCGCGACGGGTAGAGGACAGCATATCCGACGCGTTGCATG
>JBFXJV010000270.1:0-5228 GCA_050174515.1 Methylocystis sp. | reverse complement strand
GCGCGGCGATGGTTTTGGCGCGGGCGATGTCGCGACGAACGACGCGCACGCGTGAGGTGTTCTCGAGCTGGCCGGTCGCCCGCTGGAAGCGCAGATTGAACTGCTCCTTCTTGAGCTTCAGCACTTCGTCATTGAGCTGATCTTCGGTCATCGCCTTGATGTCGGAGAGGCGCTGCTTGGATTTCATCACGTCCCCCTATTCAGCGATGCGTTCGATGAAGCGCGTCTTGATCGGCAGCTTCGCGGCGGCGAGCGTCAAGGCTTCGCGCGCGAGCGGCGCGGGCACGCCGTCGATCTCGAACATGATGCGGCCCGGCGCCACGCGCACCGCCCAGAATTCCGGCGCGCCCTTGCCCTTGCCCATGCGCACTTCGGTCGGCTTTTTGGAGACCGGCACATCGGGGAAGATGCGGATCCAGACGCGGCCGGCGCGCTTCATATGGCGCGTCATGGCGCGGCGCGCCGCTTCGATCTGGCGCGCGGTGATGCGCTCCGGCTCGAGCGCCTTGAGGCCGAACTGACCGAAGTCCAGCGAATAGCCCGCCTTGGAGGCGCCCCGGATGCGGCCCTTGAAGGCCTTGCGGAACTTGGTGCGTTTGGGTTGCAGCATGATAGCGCTCTTTGATCTTAATCGTTACGCCGCGTCGCGCGGTTCGCGCGGTTCGCGACGACGGCGTTCGCCGCCGCGATCGCGGTCATGATGATCGCCGCCGCCGGCGGCCTGTTCGGCCGCCTTCTTCTCCTGCGCCATCGGATCGTGTTCGAGGATTTCGCCCTTGAAGATCCAGACCTTGATGCCGCAGGCGCCATAGGCGGTATGCGCGGTCGCCGTGCCGTAATCGACGTCGGCGCGCAGCGTATGCAGCGGCACGCGGCCTTCGCGATACCATTCGAGACGCGCGATTTCGGCGCCGCCGAGACGGCCCGAGCAGTTGATGCGAATGCCCTGCGCGCCGAGACGAATGGCCGACTGCACCGCGCGCTTCATCGCGCGGCGAAAGGCGACGCGGCGCTCGAGTTGCTGCGCGATCGACTCGGCGACGAGCGCGGCCTCGGTTTCCGGCTTGCGCACTTCGACGATGTTGATCACGACTTCGCTGCCGGTGAGCTTGCCGACGAGCTTGCGGATTTTGTCGATATCCGCGCCCTTCTTGCCGATAACGACGCCGGGACGGGCCGAATGGATCGTCACGCGGCACTTCTTGTGCGGGCGTTCAATGACGATCTTCGACACCGCCGCCTGCTTCAAGGTTTTCGCCACCGTCTCGCGGATCGCCATGTCCTCGTGCAGCAGCTTGGCGTATTCGCCCTTATTGGCGAACCAGCGCGAATCCCAGGTGCGGTTGACGCCCAGTCGCAGCCCGATCGGATTGACCTTCTGACCCATGGTTTTGAATCCTTTAGGCGTTGGCTTGCGCTTCGACTTCGCGCACGATGATCGTCAGATTGGCGAAGGGCTTCTCGATGCGGCTCGCCCGTCCGCGGGCGCGGGCATGGAAGCGCTTCATCACCAGCGCCTTGCCGACATAGGCCTGGGCGACGACAAGGTCGTCGACGTCGAGCCCGTGATTGTTCTCGGCGTTGGCGATGGCGCTTTCGAGCGTCTTCTTCACCTCATGCGCGATCCGCTTTCTGGAAAACTCCAGATCGGCGAGCGCGCGATCCACCTTCTTGCCGCGGATCAGCTGCGCGAGCAGATTGAGCTTCTGCGGCGACACGCGCAGCATGCGCGCGACGGCCTTCGCTTCGTTTTCCGCAAGCCGGGGCGGATTGGCGTCCTTCGACATCGTGAGCCTCTCTTAGCCCCTCTTGGCCTTCTTGTCGGCGGCATGGCCGTGGAAGGTACGGGTGGGAGCGAATTCGCCGAATTTGTGCCCGATCATGTCTTCCGACACGGACACCGGAATATGTTTGTGACCGTTGTGGACGCCGAAGGTCAGTCCCACGAATTGCGGGAGGATCGTTGAGCGGCGGCTCCAGATTTTGATCACCTCGGAGCGGCCGGAGGCGCGCGAGGCCTCGGCCTTCTTGAGAAGATAGCCGTCGACGAACGGGCCCTTCCAGATCGAGCGCGCCATGGCTTAGCCCTTCTTCTTGCGGTTGTGCCGCGAGGACACAATGAAACGGTCGGTGGATTTGTTGGTGCGGGTCTTCTTGCCCTTGGTCGGCTTGCCCCAGGGCGTGACCGGATGACGGCCGCCCGAGGTGCGGCCCTCGCCGCCGCCATGTGGATGGTCGATCGGGTTCATGGTGACGCCGCGATTGTGCGGACGGCGGCCGAGCCAGCGCGAACGGCCGGCCTTGCCGATCGAGGTGTTCATATGATCGGGGTTGGACACGGCGCCGATCGTGGCGAAGCACTGGCCGTGCACGAGGCGCTGCTCGCCAGAGTTCAGCCGGATGATCACATAGCCCTGGTCGCGGCCGACGATCTGCGCATAGGTTCCGGCCGAACGGGCGATCGCGCCGCCCTTGCCGATTTTCATTTCGACATTGTGCACGATCGCGCCGACCGGAATATTGGCGATCGGCATGGCGTTGCCGGGCTTCACGTCGACCTGATTGCCGGCGATCACTTCATCGCCGACGGTGAGGCGCTGCGGCGCGAGAATATAGGCGAGTTCATTGTCCGCATAGCGGATGAGCGCGATGAAGGCCGTCCGGTTGGGATCATATTCGAGCCGCTCGACCTTGCCCGGCACGTCGAGCTTGCGCCGCTTGAAATCGACGAGGCGATAGGTCTGCTTGTGGCCGCCGCCGCGAAAACGAACGGTGACGCGGCCGGCGTTGTTACGCCCGCCCTTCGAGCTCTTGCCCTCGGTCAGCGTCTTGACGGGCTTGCCCTTATAGAGCTCTCTGCGGTCGACGATGACGAGCTGGCGAAGGCTCGGCGTGACCGGCTTGAATGTCTTCAGCGCCATAGTTCTATCCCCACGCCTTCCTTACAGTCCGGTCGTCACGTCGATCTTGTGGCCCTCAGCGAGGGTCACCACCGCCTTCTTGGCGTCGCTCTGCTGGCCGCGCTGGCCTCGAAACGTCTTGATCTTGCCCTTGCGCACAAGCGTGTTGACGCTCTCGACCTTCACTTCGAAGAGGCCTTCGACCGCCGCCTTGATCTGCGGTTTGGTCGCGGTCTTCGCGACATTGAAGACGACCTTGTTGCTCTCCGAGGCGAGCGTCGCCTTCTCGGTGATAACCGGCGATACGATCACGTCGTAATGGCGAACGTCCTTGCTCATTTCAGTCGCGCCTCCAGCGCGTCCACGGCGGCGCGGGTCAACACCAGCTTCTCGCGGCGGAGAATGTCGTAAACATTGACGCCTTCGACGGGCAGAACGTCGATCTTGGGAATGTTGCGGGCGGCGAGCGCGAAATTATTCTGCGGCGCGCCGCCGACGATGATGATCGCGTTTTCGAGACCAGTCTTGGCAAAGCCGGACGCGAGCGTTTTGGTCTTCGGTTCGGCGAGTTCCGCCGTCTCCCAAACGATGATGCCGCCGTCCTTCGCCTTCGCCGACAAAGCGTGCTTCAGCGCGAGCTGGCGCACTTTCTTCGGCAGATCATGCGCATGGCTGCGCACCAGCGGGCCGAAGGCGCGTCCCCCGCCGCGAAACTGCGGCGCGCGCGCGGAGCCGTGACGGGCGCCGCCGGTACCCTTCTGCTTATGCAGTTTCTTGCTCGTGCGCGCGATGTCGGCGCGATTCTTCACCGCATGCGTGCCGGCGCGCCGCTTGGCGAGCTGCCAGCGGATCATGCGGAAGATGAGGTCCTTACGCGGCTCGAGGCCGAAGACATCATCGGAGAGTTCGATCGATCCGGCCGCCTGGCCGTCGAACGACGTGACGTCGATCTTCACGGCTCAGTCCTCCTTCTTCTCTTCTTGCGGCGCGGCGGCTTCGGCCTCCCCATCGCCATTCAGCCGGAACTTGCCGGGCCGCGGCGCATCCTTGGGAAGCGCGCGCTTCACCGCGTCGCGAACGAAAATCCAGCCGCCGGCGGTGCCCGGCACCGCGCCTTCGACGAGCAGCAGACCGCGATCGGGGTCGGTTCGCACCACGCGCAGATTTTGCGTGGTGACGCGTTCGACGCCCATATGGCCGGCCATTTTCTTGTTCTTGAAGGTCTTGCCGGGGTCCTGACGGCCGCCGGTCGACCCATGCGAACGATGCGAAATCGAGACGCCATGCGACGCGCGCAGACCGCCGAAGCCCCAACGCTTCATTGGACCGGCGAAGCCCTTGCCGGTCGACGTTCCGGTCACGTCGACGAACTGGCCGACGACGAAATGATCCGCGGTGATCTCGGCGCCGATCGGCAGCAGCTCCTCCTCCTTCACGCGGAATTCGGCGAGCTTCAGCTTCGGCTCCACCTTGGCCGCCGCGAAACGCGCGCGTTCGGCCTTGGAGACATTCTTCACCTTGGCGCGGCCGATGCCGAGTTGAACGGCGGTGTAGCCGTTCTTTTCCATGGTCCGCTGCGCGACGACCTGACAGCCGTCGAGCTTCAAGACCGTGACCGGCACATGCTCGCCCGCCTCCGTGAAGACGCGGGTCATTCCGACCTTTTGCGCGATGACGCCCGACCGCATGATCCAATCCTTCGCAAAGCGCGCTCGCTTCTCTTGTAAGGAGCGCCGCCTGAATTCCCTTAGAGCTTGATCTCGACGTCGACGCCCGCCGCAAGATCGAGCTTCATCAGCGCATCCACCGTCTGCGGGGTGGGGTCGACGATGTCGAGGACGCGCTTATGCGTCCTGATCTCGAACTGTTCGCGCGATTTCTTGTCGATATGCGGCGAACGGTTCACCGTAAATTTTTCGATGCGCGTCGGCAGCGGAATCGGACCGCGGACCTGAGCGCCGGTGCGCTTGGCCGTCGAGACGATTTCCTTTGTCGACGTATCGAGAATCCGGTGATCGAACGCCTTGAGGCGAATCCGGATGTTCTGTCCGTTCATCAGCTTCTTCCTCTTGGACCGCGGGCCGCGGCGCCCCGGACCGCGAGCCTTCAGGCTCGCAATCCCGCTTCGTGAATGCGAGCCTGGATGACTCGCGGTCCAAATTCCTTATTCGATGATGCTGGCGACGACGCCGGCTCCGACCGTTCGGCCGCCTTCGCGGATGGCGAAGCGCAGCTTCTCCTCCATGGCGATCGGCACGATCAGCGACACTTCCATCGTCACATTGTCGCCCGGCATCACCATCTCCACGCCTTCGGGAAGCGTGACGA
>JBFXJV010000269.1:0-5231 GCA_050174515.1 Methylocystis sp. | reverse complement strand
AGAGCTGGAACATTGTGATATTCCAACCTTCAGACCGCAAGTGTCACCGCGGCGTCCGAGGCTCGCCAGAGCAAGTACGATTGTACCGGCCGCGATCCTACGGCTCGAATGTGTCCGGCCTCGTTGGGTCAATATTCACCGATACCTCTTTCGCGAATGTCTCTCACAGGCCGTTCAGACGACGGTGTCGCGCTATCGGATTTCTGGCTCATCTTCACTCCGTGACGGTTACGATGAGCCAGAAATCCTCCTTTCAGCAATCCGCGCAGTTTGCCTCAAAGGCCCTGACGCCGGACACAAAGCCGCGAGAACGCGATGCGACGGCAGCCTAGAAAGTTCGACGCGCCGTGGGAGAAGCTCTTCCCGCATTCGTCAACTAAGAGACAGGCCAACTGCCGTCGGGCTATCCTCAAAATATGCAAAGGCTTCGAGCGAGCGCGCCTGAGATTTTCTCTACAAATTGAGCGCCACGCCATTCACTGTGCGGATGTTGATATCGGCGTAACGGCAAGCGCCGCGACGGCGCTGGAAGGGCGTGATCGCGAGCAGCCAAATATCGCTGATTCCCTTAGCCGGCCCCCCGATATGGGCGGCGTAATCCGCGGCCACGTCACGTTCAAACGCCCGCCAGGAGCCGATCCGGTCCGCGCCCGACTCGACGATCATATGTGTTTCGATGTTGTTCCAGCCGGCGAGCGGACAACGGAACACTTTGCCGGTGGGAAGCGCCGCACTCCAAATATAGGTGAGGTCCTGCCCATCCTCGAATTTTACGCCGATCGACAAATAATCATGGAATGGCGCCTGATCCTCCGCGACGACGGAGGGTAGCTGGTCAATTTTCCAGCGCCAGCCCAGTTTCGGCCGGGCCGAAAAAGGAACCGCCAATGGGCGCTCGATGATCGAAGCGAAACCGGCACTTTCGCAAACGATCTCGCCATTCTCGGCGCGGGAGAAGTTTTCGGCGCCGCCGCCGAGGCTGAAGTAGTCCGACCATCCCTGCGGTAACTTGCGTCCGCGTTTTAGCCGCCCGATCTCGGCGGCGAAGAGACCGTCGACGTCGCCATGCGCCGCGACGCTGGCGAGGCCCGCAGCGGCGTCGCCCTTCCAGACCAGGGCGACGCCGACAATTTTCACCTCCTGGTTGCGATATTCCTCTTGTGGCGTCCAGAGCGCGCCGTCTTCGTTGGAAAATTGCGCGGCGGAGCGCGCGATCTCGAGCGGGCCCTCGTGAGCGGCGGTCATCGTACCCGTGTCTGTTCCCGGACTATAGATCGGTCGCTTGTCGCGGGTGCGGGCGTGGAAAACAAGGCCGGGAGGAAACCAGAGGTCGAATTGGCGGGCGATCCACATGCGTCCGGTAAGAAGAAAGGAAACTTGCTGTCCCTTTGTGGTCGTCAGATCCAGATCGATCCACGGCAGGTCCGGGCCCTTCACTTCGAAAAGGCGATAAGCTGCGAGTTCGGGCGATCTCGCTCTGCTGATCAGATTGGTGATGTCGCTTTTGAAAGCTTCTGACGTTGCACCAGCGTGCTCCGCCGCGCAGGCGTGATTTGAGGGACGCAGCGCGAAAGGCAGCGCCGATCCAAGAACTGAGGCGCCACGCAAAATCTCACGTCTGGAAAGACGCTTCAGCGCCTCGTTTATTCGGTTAGACGATTGCAGACAATAAAGACACATTGATTGCCCTCGAATCTCTGGCGACCAAGCCCAAACAGCTTGTATTTTGTGGGAACTTCGCTTCGCCACCCTAGCCTCACTTCGTGGCCCCGGGTTGGGCGCGACGCCCATTGCGGGCCGGGTAATTTGCCCAACATCGACGCCGCCCGATCATCCTTCGCTAAACCCAACGATCTCCCTTGCGTCCGCGCGACTTTGACCGATGGCGCAGGCTCCAAAAATTGAGGCTCAAGCGGAGACAGCAATCCCGGACAAGACGGCCGCATCCAATTCGAGCAAGGTCGGATCGAATGCCGGGGAAAGATGATTGACGACGCCTACAGAGACAGATTCGCGAGAGTGCTCGACTATATCGATCAGCACCTTGGCGGCGATCTGTCCCTCGAACGGCTCAGCCGGGAGGCTGACTTTTCAAAGTTTCACTTCCACCGCCAGTTCTGGGCTTACGTTGGTGTGAGCGCGTCGCGTTACGTCCAGATTCGGCGACTGGTTCGAGCCTCTCGCCGGCTGGTGTTTGAGCCGGACGAGAAAATCATCGACATCGCCTACGAGGCAGGGTTCCAGACGCCGGAAGCGCTTTCTCGGGCCTTCAAGCGGGAGTACGGCCAGACGCCCTCGTAGTTCAGAAGCGCACCGGTTTGGAAACCATGGTGTGAACGCCTTCAATTTTTGTCTTCAGAGAGGAGAGAAATGATGGACGTCAAAATCGTCGATTTTGCGGAATTGAAGGTAGCCGCCATGGAGCATCGCACGCCGCCCGAGCTTTTGAACAATTCGGCGCGAAGGTTCAGCGAATGGCGCAAGGAGACGAACCTGTCGCCCAAAGAGAGATGCAAAACTCTTGGCGTCGCTTACGATAACCCTGATACGACCGACCCGCAGGAATTCCGATTCGACATATGCGGGGAGGTGTCCGCTGATGTTCCAGCCAACCCCCGGGGCGTGGTGAACAAAATCATCCCCGGAGGTCGCTGTGCCGTGGCGCGCCACTTTGGTTCTCATGACCGAATTGGGGAATGCGCCTATTATATTTATTGCGAATGGTTGCCGGGGAGCGGCGAGGAGCTACAGCGGGTTGTTTCGCCGGCGCCAATCTTCTCGCGCTCAAGTGAAGCCGGCGCCGAGCCTCGTTACGCTGGCGTACTTCGCCAGCGGCTGGCGCTTAAAGCCGCCGCAAGCAGTGCACGACTCGCGCTCGATGCGGCTCGACGCGTCGACTTTGCGAATGGCGGCCGATTCCTTGGCTTGACGGACGCTGCGAATTTTGACTCCAACGCCGGAGTTCTTCGAGACATCGAATCGAGCGCGGCGCATCCGCTCGCGGCGGCGGAGAGCGCGAGCGCCGCGGCGAGGAACGCGCTCGAGGATGCCGCCGAACTTGGCCTTCCAGTTGTAAAGCCTTTTTCCGAAGGCCGAGTATTCGTGCGCTAGATGACCTGCTTTCGAGCCGGCCTCCTGCTCTCGCAAAATCCCGACGATCTACTCTTTCGAAAGCCGTTACTTCTTCATCTCGTTCGAACATGAGGCAGTGCAAATGCGCTCAACGATTCTTTGATTTGGCATAGGCGGCGGCCGCCGCCACGCGCATCTCCTTCCTTAATCCAACGAACATGCCGTCGATCATCTTGGTCACCTCCTCGGGCGCGGTGTCCGGCTCGCCCGCATGGAAAGGCGGATTGGGCGCATATTGCGCGAGGAGCTGAACGCCCTGAGCATATTTCTCGTCTCGCAGCTGCGCGACGAGGGAAAGCGCGAAATCCAATCCGGCCGTGACTCCTTCGGAGGTGATTCGATTGCGGTCCTTGACGAAGCGGCCGTCGGCTGGGATCGCGCCGAAGATGGAAAGGAGCGGCTTCGTCACCCAATGTGACGTCGCGCGATAGCCGTCGAGAAGCCCCGCGGCCCCGAGAAGCATGGAGCCGGTGCAAACCGAGGTGACGTATTTGGCTTTGCGGCCGACCGCTTGAATATAGGCGACCGTCGCTTCGTCGCGCATGGCGTCGAGCGTCCCCTGCGACCCGCCCGGCACGCATATGATGTCGAAATCGCTCGACGCTTCGTCGAATTGCGCAGACGGAATGAAGACGAGGCCGGTATCGCTGCGAACCGGCTCGAGCGACTTGGCGACGATGTCGACCTTCGCGCCCATCAGATTGGCGAGCATATAATGCGGCCCGACCATGTCGAGCGCGGTGAAGCCTGGATAGATGATGAATGCGATTCTTTCCTTGCCCATCCAGTTCGCCGACATGGTCGACATGTCATGCGCCGGCGCGGAACCTTCGTGCTTCGCACCAGCGGCCGCGGCGATTCCTCCGCTCGCGAGTAGCGCGCCGAAAGCCGCGATCGCTTCTCCAAGTTGGCGTCGGTCAATGTCGGTCATCGTCGCTCCTACATGCGCACCGAAAGGTTGGCGAAGAAGGTCCTTCCCTCTCCGGGCATGACCCGGCCGGAAAGATAGGGATATTGCAGAAAATATTGCTGATTCCCAAGGTTCTTGCCGTTGATCGCGAATGTGAAATTGTCGTGCTTGAAGGTCAGGGCGGCGTCGAAGGTTACATAGCCGCTCGTGCTCCAGGGGCGGCCGATTTCGATGACCTGTCCCGAGGCGGCGTAGAGTCCCGCGCCAAACGACCAGCCTTCGAAGAAGCCGTCGAAGGCGTAATTTCCCCAAAGGCGACCCGAGTCCGACGGCGCAAGATTGAGCCGCGCGTTTCGAAGGCGCGGATTTTCGTCCTTTGAAACTTTGGCGTCGATGTGCGCATAGCTGGCGAGGAAGGACAGGTTCGAAAGCGGCTGCCAGACGAGGTCGGCTTCGAATCCGGATGAATGCCATTCGCCGGATTGTCGCTGCGTGAGCGTCCCGGGCGGCGTGATCGGCACATTGGTCCGCTTCAGATCGAAATAGGCAAGCGTGCCCGAGAGTCCCATCGGCCCATCGAGCTTGACGCCCGCCTCCCATTGCTCCGAGCCCTCGGGCTTCGGCGCGGCGCCGCCGGCGCCGTTGAAGAAGGTGACCGGACGCAATCCTTGCGCATAGCTGCCATAAACCGACAGCCAGTCGGTTACGTCGAACAAGGCCCCGACGCGCGGCAGGAACTGGGTCTGACTCGAATTAAACTTCGTCGGCGGTTTGGTCGCGGCTTCATTCGATGAAATGTCGACGAAGGCGACGCGGCCGGCGGCGAGAATATGAAGACGCTCGAAAATAGTCGACTGGAGCTGCGCCGTCACTCCGGCGTTTTGATAGGCGTTGTCGAGCCGGCTGAAGATCGTATAAAGGCCCTGGCCGGGAAGCGGGTAGACGTATGGCGGGAACAACGGCGCGCGGAAGTCGATCAGGATCGGATAGAAGGGCGCAAAGCCGCCGAAACCCCAGACGTCCAAAATGCTTTTGATTTTGGGGTTAGGCGGCGTCGCATTGGCGCCCGACATGTAACCTTGATCCCAAACGCGATTGAAATCCCCGCCGAGCAAAAACTTGTTCTTCGTGGGCCCGACGTCGAATTGCGCCATCACATTCGACGTGACGGAAACCTCTTTGGTCTGCT
>JBFXJV010000268.1:0-5251 GCA_050174515.1 Methylocystis sp. | reverse complement strand
GATCGACGCCAAGGCGGAGTAGGGCGAGAGACGCGAAGCGCGCGTTCACTCGAGCCGCGCCGGCGCCTCGAAAGCGCCGCCGTCGGTGACGATCGTCAGCGTGGCGTCGGCGGCCTTGGCGGGAGAGTCGCCGGAAAAAAGCTTAAGCTCGAAGTCCTCCCCGGCGCGGCCACTCTCGATGAAGAACGGCTCCTTCGCTTCCGCGAAGAGGTCCCGCGCCTTGCCGGGCCCGAGATAGCGCAGCCGCCATGATCCATCAGCGCCGCCGCGCGACAGCGCGAAGCGCTTTTTCGCTTCGTCCGCGGTGAGCCTTTTCGGCACCAGCCGCTCGCTTTCGGCGATCGCCGCCGCATGCGGCGAAGCGCCCTCGCGGGGCAGCTCCAGCGACAGATCAGCGCGTGCAGGCAGGCAGATTTTGCCGCAGGACGCGTAATCCAGCACGAGATTTAGCGTCACCGGCGCGGTCGGATCGCGCGGCGTCACCTTCAAGGGAAGGAGAACGCGGGACTCATAGCCGGCGACGACGGTCCCCGCCTCGTCGATATGCTTAGGAACCGGATATGACGGTTCGACCGCCGCGACATTGACCGATTTCGAAAAGTCGAACGCGGGCGCCGAGCCGGCCTCGCCCGGCTGACGCCAATAGGTGATCGTCTCCGGATCGAGCGCGATCTCGACGGCGGCGCGATAAGTTCCGCCCTGGGGCGGGCCGGCCGACAGAAGCCGAGCGCTGGACGCCACGCTTTTAACCGCCTCAGACGCGAAACTCGCGTTCTTGGCGAGCGAACCCGTCAACAAGCCCTGCGCGAGCATCGCGGCGAGTTGCGCGAACAACAGGAATTTGGAGCGCGTCATAGGTCTGCGGCGGCCTGTCTTTCAGTCAAGGCAGTCAGTTACGTCGCTTGCGCCGCTTGTTCTTGAAGCGCGGCGAGCGTAGCATGACCCTATGAGGCCAGCCGGTAAGAAGCAAGATTTCGCGGCCAGGGTAGGCGAACGCCACAGCGGACATGCCGCTGAGCGTCGCTTCCTTGACGGCCAACTGCTGATCGCGATGCCGAGCATGCTGGATCAACGTTTCGCGCGGTCGGTGATTTATCTTTGCGCCCATTCCGAGGACGGTGCGATGGGCATCGTGGTCAACCAGCCGGCCCGCGTGCGCAATTTCCCCGATCTCTTGGTGCAGCTTCAGGTGATCGCGCCGCAAGAGCGCATCAGCCTGCCGAGCCGCGCCGAAGACATTCAGGTGCTTTCCGGCGGGCCGGTGCAGACCGACCGCGGCTTCGTGCTGCATTCGCCGGATTTCTTCCTCGACAATTCGACGCTGCCGATCGACGACGGCGTGTCCCTCACCGCGACCATCGACATTCTGCGCGCCATTGCGGCGGGACACGGCCCCGACCGGGCGCTGCTCGCGCTCGGCTATGCAGGCTGGGACGCGGGTCAGCTCGAAGAAGAGATTCAGCGTAACGGCTGGTTGAATTGTCCGTCCGATCCCGCCCTGCTTTTCGATCGTGATCTTGAAACGAAATATGTACGCGCCTTGCGCTCGATCGGCGTCGATCCCGAACGGCTGTCTTCAAACGCGGGACACGCCTGAGTTTCAGGAGTTGAGCCGGCCGAAAGCTGGCGCATAGTCTACCGTTCCTGCCTTGGCTGGAAGCGCGCCGTTGAGCGCCAGCGCCATGAAATGCGGCCCCGAATATGGCGAGCCGAAGCCGGCCGCAAGCTCAGCTCGAAACCCGAAACGGCCATAAAAGGCGCCGTCGCCCAAGACAAAAATCGCGCGCCACCGCTCTTTTTGCGCGCGCGCCAGGCTCCAGCGCGCCAGCGCGCTCGCGACGCCTCTTCTGCGATGTGCTGCGGCGACGGCGACTGGACCGAGCCCAAGCGCCGGAAAGGGAGCCCTCATCCTGGAGAGGGCGGCATAGCCGACGATGAGGTCGTCTTCGGCGGCGACGCAGCCGAAGACCAAATCGCCTTCCTTGCGCAGCGCATCTACGAGTTCGGCTTCGCCCGATCGTTCGAACGCCGCAGTGAGCAGTTCGCGTATGGCCGGATGATCCTCGGCTGATTCCTCGCGAAGACTCGCATCCCTGGTCATGGCGCCGGGTTGCTGTGCAAATGGTGGATCGCGTCGATGCGCCGCTCGACTTCCGGCGTGATCGTGAACGCCATTGAGGCGAGATCGGTTTTGAGCTGCGCCATCGTCGTCGCGCCGATGATGTTTGACGTGACGAAGGGCCGCGAGGTGACGAAGGCGATGGCGAGCTGGGCCGGATCGGCGCCGATGTCGCGCGCCAGCGCCAGATAGGCGTCGATCGCTACTTCGACCTCCGGCTTCTCGTAGCGTTGCGCGCGCTCGAAGAGCGTGGTGCGCGCGCCGGGCGGCCGGGCCCCGCCCTGATATTTGCCGGTGAGATAGCCTTGCGCGAGCGGCGAATAGGCGAGCAATCCGACGCGTTCGCGCTCGGCGAATTCGGCAAGGCCGATCTCGAAGGTGCGATTGATGAGATTATAGGCGTTTTGAATCGAAACGACTCGCGGGCCATGGCCAAGTTCGGCGGCGCGCAGGAAACGCGCGACGCCCCACGGCGTTTCATTGGACAGGCCGATATGGCGAACCTTGCCGGCGCGAACGAGACGCGTCAGCGCTTCGAGCGTTTCCTCGATTGGAATTTCATCGCGTTTTGTCGGCGGTCGGTAAGTCGTGCCGCCAGCGCCCCAAAGCGGCAATGAGCGATCAGGCCAATGCAATTGGTAGAGGTCGACATAATCGGTTTGCAGCCGCTTGAGCGAGCCCTCGATCGCATGGTCGATGTTCTTGGCGTCGAGAACGGCGCCGGCGCCGCCGGGACGCAGCCAGTTGGCGTCGCCGCGCCCGGCGACCTTGGTGGCGATGATGATCTTGTCGCGGTTCTTGCGCGCGGCGAGCCAGCTTCCGATGATGCGCTCGGTCGATCCTTGCGTCTCTCGCCGCGGCGGAACGGAATAGATTTCCGCCGTATCGATGAAATTGACGCCGCAATCGAACGCATAGTCCAATTGCGCGTGGCCTTCCGCCTCGCTGTTCTGCTCCCCCCACGTCATCGAGCCGAGACAGATTGCGGAGACCGAGAGGTCGCTGTTTCCGAGTTTGCGGTATTCCACGATGCGATCCCTAACGAGGCCGCGAACAGTCGCTCGTAGAAGCGAGTCCAGACGTCGACGATTTTCGGCAGTTACGGAGAATGACGCGCCAGCGACGCCTATTGTCTCTTCTCGTTGAGAAGTTCGAGCAGGCCGACTCTTTCGAACTCGTCGGCGACGCGCGCCAGCCAAGTCCGGACATAGCCGCGCAGTACAAAGGAATGTTCGGCCGGCGCGCCTTGGGCGTCCAGATTGGCGATGAATGTCGAGAACGGCGCGCCGGACAGTTCGACCTGCTCATAGGCGAGTTCGCTCAGTTTGGGGATGGTGATCTCGCCCGAAGTGACGACATCCTCGAAATATTTCGCGTGGGTTTGCGGATCCCACTCGAAGAAGGTCGTGTCGTTCACATGATTCTTCACCATGAAGTAATCGGCGCCCGCGACATAGGGCGCGATCTCGGCGATCTCCTCCAGCGACGAGATGGAGGGGCCGATCACATGCAGCAAAACGAAGCGGAATTCGCCGCTCTTCACCGCGTCGAAAAAGCCGATCTCGTCGAGCGCTCGGAGCGCGGGGCTGAGGCCGCCGGCCCGCACGTCGATCACGCTGATCTTGGCTTGCGACGTAGTCAGCGTGTCGATGATTTTCATCTGATCGGCGGGCTCGGTCAGATCGACGATCGTCGTCTCGTCAGGGTGGAAGCGATGAAGCGTCCCGCGCGGCGTCTCGGTGTCGAAGGCGCGTGCATGAATATTATTGAGCGAAAGAAAATCGAGGATCGCCCTTGCGATCGTCGTCTTGCCGACGCCGCCCTTGTCCGCGCCGACGACAATGACCGCTGGACGAACAGCGGCGCTTGAGGCGGAAACCTTGGCCGGGGCCGTTGGAGCCCGGCGTTCAGGCTTCCGCTTGGCTGGCGCCGCCCTAGTGATTTTGACCGGCTTCTTAGCCATGAGTGCTCCTCTCGGATCCCGCGCTGGCGCCGCTGTTCATGAGGGACAAGAGCGCAGCAAACATGGTTTTCGGACGCTTGTCAGCCCTGATTCAGCTAACCGCCGATGGCGCTGCAAATGTGACAGGCGATAATAACATATAAAATTTGTTATTATTTACATAGTTCCACAATTAGATCGTGAATTGACATTCGTGCGGTTTGGAGGTTTATGCGTTCGAAATACAGAACGTCCGCGGCGACGCGCCGGAGCGGACAAGTCAACGCGTCAACAACATGAGCAACATCGAGAACATGGTGGCGCATCGGCCCGCGCAGTCGCCGCAGCAATCCCTTCCGACCCTTCACGTCGAGGATCGTGACGGCGTAGTCCATGAGCTGGAGGCGGTCGAGGGCTGGCGGCTGATGGAGATTTTGCGGGACCATGGCGTCGGCATGGACAACACCTGCGGCGGCGCGCTCGCCTGCGCGGAATGCCATGTCGTCCTCGGCGCGGAATGGGCGCGGCGCGTGCCGCCGCCGAGCGAAGAGGAAATCGAAAAGCTCCATGAATTGCCGATGCTATACGAACATTCGCGGCTGTCCTGCCAGATCATCTGGTCGGACGACATGAGCGGGCTTCGACTGACGCTGGCGCAGGAAACGTGATGGCCCAGTTCAAACATCCGCAGATACTGATCGCCTCGACTCTGACCGATGGCGAAGTGGTATTTCTCGGCGCGTCGGGCTGGGAGCGCGACCATCGCCTAGCCCGCATCGCACGGAATGCTGAAGAGGCGGCGGCGCTCGAAGCCTCAGGCAAGCGCGACATTTCGGCCAATCGCGTAGTCGACGTCTATCTCGCCGACGTCGAGATCGGCGGCGACGGCGCGCCCACGCCCATGCATTATCGCGAGAAAATGCGCGTGAAGGGCCCGAGCATTCGCCTTGATCTGGGCAAACAGGCGGCGGGAGGATCGCGGTGACCGCTCACGATCCCGAAGCGATGCGCCGGCCCAATGCGCCGACGACCACCTATCGCTATGATGAATATGACGCCGCCTTCGTGCGCGAACGCGTGGCCGAGTTTCGCGAACAGGTGCGCCGCCGGCTTGCCGGCGCGCTGACCGAAGAGGAGTTCCGTCCGTTCCGCTTAATGAACGGACTCTATCTCCAGCTTCACGCCTATAT
>JBFXJV010000267.1:0-5286 GCA_050174515.1 Methylocystis sp. | reverse complement strand
CGGAGGACGAAATGAGCAACGCACCCAAAGCCCCTGCAGCTGCCGGCCGCGCGTCGACGAAAAAAGAGCTGCCGGAACATCTCAAAAGTTACAAACATGTGTGGGTTTTCGTCGAACAGGAGCGCGGTCAGGCGCATCCCGTCTCCTGGGAGCTGATGGGCGCTGGGCGCGTCCTCGCCGACAAGCTCGGCGTCGATCTGGCCGCGGTCGTCGTCGGCGCGAAAAATGAACAAACCCAGAGCGTTCTCCACGAAGCCTTCTGCTATGGAGCGGACCTGGCCTATCTGGTCGCGGACGATCTGCTGAAAGACTATCGTAACGAAAGCTACACAAAGGCGCTGACCGATCTCGTCAATCTCTACAAGCCCGAGATACTCCTGCTTGGCGCGACGACGCTTGGGCGCGACCTCGCCGGCTCAGTGGCGACGACCCTGCTGACCGGGCTGACGGCCGATTGCACCGAGCTCGACGTCGATGCTGAAGGATCGCTTGCTGCGACCCGGCCGACATTTGGTGGATCGCTGCTTTGCACGATCTTCACGCTGAACTATCGGCCACAAATGGCGACGGTGCGTCCGCGAGTCATGCCGATGCCGGATCGCGTTGAAAAACTGGTCGGCCGCGTGATCGAACATCCGCTGGGTCTCGTCGAAGACGATATTGTTACAAAAGTGCTCGCCTTTTTACCGGATCGCGAGTCGTCAAAATCCAACCTCGCCTTTGCTGATGTTGTCGTCGCGGGCGGGCTCGGTCTGGGTTCTCCGGAAAATTTCCAGCTTGTGCGCCAATTGGCGGGCGTCATCGGCGCCGAATATGGCTGCTCGCGTCCTGTGGTTCAAAAGGGCTGGGTGAGTTCCGATCGCCAGATCGGCCAGACCGGAAAAACAATCCGACCAAAGCTTTATATCGCTGCGGGGATTTCCGGCGCGATCCAGCATCGCGTGGGCGTGGAAGGCGCGGATTACATCCTTGCGATCAACACCGACAAGAATGCGCCGATCTTCGATTTTGCGCATCTTGGCGTGGTGAGCGACGCGGTACGTCTTTTGCCTGCACTTACTGAAGCATTCTCCAAGCGACTGTCGCCACATCAACGCGACCGCTTGGCGAGTTGACGGAGCGAATCATGATCGAAGAGAGATTTGACGCGATCGTGGTCGGCGCGGGAATGGCGGGAAACGCGGCGGCGCTGACGTTGGCGCAACGCGGCCTCAAAGTGCTTCAGTTGGAGCGCGGCGAATATTCCGGCTCGAAGAATGTGCAAGGCGCCATTCTCTACGCGGACATGCTGGAAAAGCTGATCCCTGATTTTCGCGAGGACGCGCCGCTCGAACGTCATCTGATCGAGCAGCGGTTCTGGATGATGGACGACAATTCCCACACGGGGTTGCACTATCGCTCAGACGACTTCAACGAGGAGAAGCCGAACCGCTACACGATCATACGTGCACAATTCGACAAATGGTTCTCGAAAAAGGTCCAGGAGGCGGGCGCCGTCGTGCTGTGTGAGACGACGGTGACGGAACTGCTCCAGGATGCGCATGGCAAGGTGATCGGCGTCCGAACGGATCGCAAGAACGGACAGGTCGGCGCCGATGTCGTGGTGCTGGCGGAAGGCGTCAACGGCTTGCTGGGCACGCGCGCGGGACTGAGAAATCGGCCCGACCCGAACAAGGTCGCGCTTGCCGTGAAGGAGATGCATTTCCTGCCCCAGGAAACGCTCGAGTCGCGCTTCAACCTGAAGGGCGACGAAGGCGCGGTGATCGAGGCGGTCGGCACGATTTCCGAGGGCATGACCGGGATGGGCTTCATTTACACCAACAAGGAGTCGATCTCGCTCGGCATTGGCTGCCTCGTCGCAGACTTCGAGCGGACCGGACAGACTCCTTATGGTCTGCTCGAGAAGTTCAAATCGCATCCTTCCGTGAAGGGTCTGATCGAAGGGTCGGAGGTGAAGGAATATGCCGCGCATCTCATTCCGGAGGGCGGCTACAAGGCGATCCCGCAGCTCTTTGGCGATGGATGGGTCGTGGTTGGAGACGCGGCCCAGCTCAACAACGCGGTGCATCGCGAGGGTTCGAATCTCGCAATGACCTCCGGCCGGTTGGCTGCGGAGACGATTTTCCAGATCAAATCGCGGCGCGATCCGATGACGAAGGAAAATCTCGCGCTTTACCGGAAGATGCTCGAAGACTCCTTCGTGATGAAGGATCTCAAGAAATACCGCAACATGCCGGAATTGTTGCACATTCGTGCGCAGAACTTCTTCCTCACCTACCCGCAGCTTGTGTCCAAGGCGATGAAGGAGTTCGTCCGCGTCGACGGCGTAACCAAAGCCGAGAAGGAGAAAGCCACGCTGCGCTCCTTCCTGGCCGCAAGATCGATCAAAGGAATCATCGGCGACGCATTCAGCTTCGCGCGCGCATGGCGGTGAGATCGCTGCAACATAGCGAAAGGAGACGAAAATGGCTCAGGCGGCGAACAGAGTAGAGGACAAGCTCTATCTCAATCGTTATCTCGTCGACGCGGGCCGGGCCCATATCAAGGTGCGGCCGCACGCCACGCCCTCGGCGCAGCTGCTCAGCCTGTTGAAGCTCTGCCCGGCTCATTGCTATGAGTTGAACTCGGCGGGACAAGTTGAAATCACCACCGACGGCTGCGTTGAATGCGGCACCTGCCGGGTCATCGCCGAGCCCAGCGGCGATATCGAGTGGAACTATCCGCGCGGCGGATATGGCGTGTTGTTCAAATTCGGGTGACAGGTGCGGCCTTGAAGTTCTACATGACGCCAGGCTCCTGCTCGACAGGCATTCATATCCTGCTCGAGGAGGTCGGGCTGATCTTCGAGGCCCACATCGTCAATTTGATCAGGGGCGATCACCTCAAGAGCGACTATCTCGCCATCAACCCGAGCGGAACAATACCGACGCTGCTGCTTGATGATGGGGTCGCGCTTACGGATTTCGTATCGATCGCGCGCTGGTTGGCGGAAAACTATCCAAAGCGCCGGCTCTTGCCGCAGGACGACGACGCGCGCGAAGAAGCGCTAAAGTGGCTGAATTTCTGCGTTGGCCGGATTCACGGCGACGGGTTCCGGCGCATCTTTACCCCAGAACGCTACGCAGAGCCTTCACTGGAGATCGAGGCGATCAAGTCAGAGGGGCGCGAAATCGTCATGTCGGCGCTTGCGACGGCGGATCGCCATCTCATCGGCAAGGACTATATCGCCGGCGACTTTTCGATCGCGGACGCGGCGCTTTTTTATGTTGAATTCTGGGCCGACAAGACGGACATGCCGCTCCCGGAAAATTGCCGCGCCCATTACGCGCGAATGAAAACAAGACCCAGCGTCCGGCAGGTTCTGGCCGAAGAAGGCTACCGCGTTTAGTCTCGGATGAACCGTTTCAAGCGCGCCGTCTTTTGAGAGAAGAAGATTCTCTCAGGACCGCGCCTGCGCCGTCGGCTGATGTCTCTGATCATGCGGGTTTCGCGGATCGTTTCTCATCCAATCGGCAAGTTTCGCCAAATCCTCGCCGATGCGCCCGCGCGCGTCCGCGTCGGCGATCGCCTCTTCCAACGCCGCATTCATGCAGAGCAGCCAGGCATCTCGTTCAGCCGGTCCGATGCGCAGATGACCGTGACGCATGCGCAGCCGTGGATGTCCCTTTTTCGCCGAATAATTCTTGGGTCCGCCCAACCATTCGGCAAGATAGGTTTTCAGAACCGCCCGCGTCGCCGTCAGGTCTTCGGCGTGCATCGCGCGAATTTCACGCGCCTGCGGAAAATTGTCCATGTTCCGGTAAAATGCGTCGACCAGCCGATCGACGGTCTCAAAGCCTCCGATCCGCTCATAAAATGTCGTTGGGGTGTCGAGCATAGCGTCGCTTCCGATCCTTGGCCGTTAGTGCGCCGTCATGTTCACTGGCGCCGGCTGAAGGGACGCAATACGGATGTAGATCGCGCGCAACGTAGCTTCGGCGATTGTGCGTCCGGTGTCATCCGTTCCGGTCCATCTGGCGGCGCTTCCGCGCGGATCGATTTCGACGAGCTTCACGCCGCTCGGCATCGAGAGGCCGTCGCGCGCCAGCCCCCGCAACCTTCCGTCCATGGGCGCGGCGACGGGCAGCGCGTCCAGGCGTCCAATGACATAACCCTTGAATATCCGCGATCCGATGTCGAGAGGCGTTCGCCACACGCCGGAACGCGCCGAATAAATGAAGCGCTCTCGTCCGATTCCGCCGAGAAAGCGCGGCACGCCGTCGGCCGGCTGCGTGGCCCCCGCCTCGAGCAACTCGCCGGCGTGGTCGGGATGGGTTTCGATCGCGATGTCGCAATTGACGCCCGCCACGAAATTGGGTCCAAGCCCGATCGACAGATTGACGATCTTGCGCAGAATTGGCGTGACGCGGTGCTTTTGGATTCGCGCATCGATCAAAATGTCCGGCACGCGCAGCGGGAGCAGATCCGAAAACTGCAATGCGGTAACAGGAATGACGCCTTTTTCGGCAAGCGCTTCGGCGATGTCCAGGACCGTGCCGGCGCGCCGGCCGCGCATCCCGTCAATTTCAACCTGATCCTCGAACAGCGCATCATAAAAAGCCATGCCGCGCCGGATGACGGGCGGATACGGGTCGTGGCTCACGACGACCCGATATCCCTCGCGCTTCAAGCGCACGGCGATGGCGGAGGCGATTTCATTCGTGCCGAGGATCAGCACGAAGGGCGCGGTCCGCTCCGCGAGAAATTGAACTAGGAAAGACCCCGACATCGCCCCTCCGGTCAGGGACTGCGCTAGCAATATACGGGCCGCCTAGAGGTCAACAAAGATGAATTTGTCGGCTTTGCGATTTGGATAATTTTCCTGCAACGCCTTGGAGATTTTACCGACAAAAGTCTTGTCGGAGGCTGCGGACGGACCAACGAAATCGGTCCCCTGCATCCAAGTCTCGAAATAGCAGTGCAGAGTTTCATCATAGTCCGCGCCTGTCGGATTGGCCGTCTTGTCCGCAAGCCCCGCGACGCCCGCAAGGCTCACCTCCAATCGCCAGTCGCGATCGTCATCCACCGCGGAAAGGAGCCGCGCCAGATCGGCGTCGGTCCATTCTGAATTCAAGTCAATTGACATGCCGTTCCCTGCCGCTTCCTGCCGCGTGCTGTCGAAACTGAGCAAATTGAAGGCCAGTTGGATTTTCGTCAGCGCGTCTTTTTGAGAGCAAATGCTTCCCGCGGGACCTGACCGAGCCCGCGACCGGTATTTTGTTTCGGGGCGGGAAACAGCTCATCGTC
>JBFXJV010000266.1:0-5307 GCA_050174515.1 Methylocystis sp. | reverse complement strand
GTCCCCAGGCCGCCTTGACCGAAAACTATCTCCAAGGCCCGCGAACATCAAACCTTCGCGAACGTTCAAAATTTGCGCGCCGCGTCATTTGAAGGAGCCAATAATGGATACCGTCGCATGTATCAAGACGCCGATTACCCAACGGCCGCGCCGAGTCCGATTTCCGTCGTATTTTCTTTGCGTTACATTGCCGCTGTCGGGCAATCTGCGCGGATCGGCTTCTTAAAGGATGCCGCGGCCTCGAATGATGCGCAAAAGTACGACGACGATCGCGATGACCAGCAGAATGTGGATGAAGCCGCCCATCGTATATGAGGAGACGAGACCGAGCAGCCACATGATGATGAGGATGACGGCGATCAGTTCAAGCATCGTTCAGCCTTCCCTGCCGAGCCGCGGGCGAAAGCCTCACAGCTTCTTGCCAAGCGATTTTGCTTCATCATCGACTTTCTTCCAAGCGCCCTTCAGCTTGCTCCAGAAGGACTCTTGCGGCGCCTTCCTGCAGTCGTCGATGACCATCGGAATGACTTTCTCGGCGCCTTCGATGTCGACAGCCGATCCAAGCGCCTTGCCTGCCTTGGTCTGAGCAGAGGACCAGTAGATCACTTTTGGCTGAAATTGGTCGTCGACCGCCAGGAATTCCTCGCAGGTCCACTTGGCCGTCGGCTTCTTCGTTTCAGCGAAGACGCCCGTCGCACAAAGCGATAATGCGGCGGCGGCGATGAAATAAATTCGCTTCATGGTTTGCTCCTTCAGATGAGGCTGCCGCGGAAACGACCCGAAACATTATTGCGGAATCGAGCCCATATCCAGTCGTGCTGCAATGATCGATGTCTCTAGATGGGGCTATTCCACCGCCAAAATGACGTCGGACGGATCAAAGGTCGCCAGGGCGGCGTCCCCTTCCTTCATTCCCATGTCTTCAACACGGCGGCGAGGAGTCACCGCGGTCATCGTCTTTCCGAATCCGATGTCGAGCAGAATTTCGCTATTGCGTTCGGCGTCGATCCGCTGTTTGACGACGCCGCGAAAACAGTTGCGCTGCAGCGGCGTCGCGTCGGTCGCGGGCGCCAGATTGACGAAGGACGACTTGATGAGCGCCAGCGCCTTGCGTCCTGGCGAAAGATGCAGTTGCTCCGCAGATTCATTGGTGACGATCGCGAGGATTGTATCCTTTTCGGAGACGCGCAGCGTCACTTCGACGTCGACCGGCCATTTCTTCACCTGGATGACTTCCGCCCGAAAAACATTGCGCGCCGAGATTGTCATGCCGGCGGTCCAGAGCAGGAAATCTTCCGCGCCGGCGAGGCCCTCCTCGGCGATCGTCTCCGATATGCGCGCGAGCTTTTCTTCGAGGCGGTGGAAGGTGGCGATCAACCGGCGCCCCTCCTCGGTCACTTCCGCGCCGCCGCCGCTGCGGCCGCCCGCCTTGGTGAGGAAGGCCGGCGTCGGCAGCAGATTATTGATGGCGTTCACCGCATCCCACGCCGCCTTGTAGCTGAAGCCGGCGGCCTTGGCGGCCTTGGTGATGCTGCCGTGAGTCGCAACCGCCTCCAAGAGCTTGACGCGGTCGCGGCCGACAAGGAGCCGGCCCTCGCTGCGCAGCGCCAGTGAAGCATCGATTTTGCTTTCCGCCATGTCAGCGCCTCGCCTTATCGCCCGGATACAGGGTCGAACGGTCGGAGGCAACCTCGTATGTCCGACGCCCCCAGCGTCGTTGCAGCCGGCTTTGGCGTTGGGACTCCGCGACGGATGAATCGACGAGAACTGGCTTGTCCATTCATTTTGTATGAAGTCGACTGTTACTTTGTCTTTGATTCAACGAGAAGCGACTCTGCGGATGACGCAGCGCGCGGCGCATCATATTGATTTAATGTTGCATTTTTACCACAATCGTAATATACACTTATAACATATTGTAAAATATGACGATCCGTGGATTGGGGCCTATATACTAATCAGTAGCTGCATAAAGTTCAGGCGTTGACTTTTATGCTACGCGTTTGTAGCAAACTGTTATGTATAGAAACTACATATCGATGCCCTGGTCCACGAATTGCGCCGTTGTCGCCGTAATAATCTCATGTTTTTTAAGCGTTTTCGGCGCCGCTCCGTCGAAGGCGGCGGACCAGCAGACGATTGTCGTCGTCACAAGCTTTCCAGAAGAATTGACAACGCGCTATGAGCGCGAATTCGAGCGCGGCCATCCGCAAATTCACGTTCAATTTGTCTGGAAACGGTCCCGTGACGCGCTCGCCGAACTGACCAGGCCGGAGCAGGGCGGCGCCGATGTTTATTGGGCCCCGTCGCCGTCGAATTTCGCGCTTCTTCGCGACCGCAGCGCCTTTCGCAAGATATCGGTCGATCGCACGGCGCTCCCCGGACGGCTTGGCGCGCAGCAATTGTCCGACCCGACGGGCTTCTACGAAGCCTATGACGTCGCCGGCTACGGGATCGTCGCGAATCCGGGCGCGCTGACGGCCGCAGGACTTTCAGCGCCGCGACGCTGGCGCGACCTCGCCTCTCCCGAATATGCGCGCAGGATGGCCATGCCGATCGCCGGCAAGGTCGGCTTTTCGCCTGCGCTCTACGACATTTTTCTGCAAAGCGAAGGATGGACGGAAGGCTGGCGTCTCCTCAGCGAGATGGCGGGCGAGGCGACGCTGCTCGATTCCGGATTCGCGCCCACGGCGTCCGTGCGCGAAGGCAAGACGGCCCTCGCGCTGACGATCGATTTCATCGCCGAGATCGCCAGGGCCAATGGCGCGCCGGTCGAGATGATCTATCCCGAGCGCACGGCGTTCCTCCCCGCCCATGTCGCGATGACCGCCGGCTCCAGGCATGTCGCCGCCGCGCAGGCCTTCATCGACTTCTTGCTGTCGAGAGACGGCCAGCTCTTGATGATGGAGCGCGACAGCCGCCGTCATCCGGCGCGACCCGACGCCTATCAGAGCGAATTTAAGGGATTCGCCAATCCCTTCACGCTGCCGGCGTCGACGATCCTCGAATATGACGTCGAGATCGGCCGCCGCCGGCCGCCGCTTGTCGCGCTCCTCTTCGATCTCTGCATTGTCGACGGCCACGCCGACAACGCCGAATTGTGGCGCAAAATTCACGACGCCGAGCAAAAATTCGCCGCCGACGCCAAGGCCATGGCGGTCATTGGCGAGGCGAAAAAATTCGCCGGCTTTATTCCTGTTTCGGAAAGCGATTCGCGCGGGACGGCCTTCCTTGAGCGCTTTGCGCGTCGTGACGCGGTCGATCCGCAACAGATCGCGCAGTGGCGCGATCAGATCGCCTCTGCGCGGCGACGGTCGCACGACCTCATCGCGAGTCTCGAGGCGGCGCCATGAAGCGGTTCGGCGTCCTGCTTTGCGCAATGGCGCTTGCCGGCGCCGCACGCTACGAGGCGTATAGTCCGGAAAGCGAAGCCTTCATCCAGCCGATCGAGGGGCTGGACGCCCATCATGCCGCAAGCTTTCGCAAGGGGAGCGGCATATTCCGCCAAGCCTGGATCATTGGGCCGTCGCAGGATCATCCCGACTTTGTCGGTCTCGGTCCGCTCTACAATCGACTTTCCTGTATCGCCTGCCACGTCAAGAACGGGCGCGGCGCCGCGCCCGACAGCGAAAATGGCGTCGCGCGCACGATGGCGGCGAGGCTGAGCGTCGAAGGACGGGATGCGCATGGCGGACCGCGCGCCCATCCGCATTACGGCGCTCAGCTCAATCCTGAAGGCGTTCCCGGCGTCGCTGGCGAAGGCCAGGCCATCGTCGACTATGCCGAATTCGATGAGACGCTTTCCGACGGCGAAACTATAACGCTTCGCCGGCCGACGCTTTCCTTCCGCAATCTTGCCTATGGCGCGCTTGGCCCGGAGACGAAGACCTCGCTGCGCAATGCGCCGCCCGTCTTCGGTTTGGGCCTGCTTGAATCCGTCAGCGAAACCGAAATTCTTGCCGGCAAGGGCAAGCCGAATTTGGTCTTCAGCGTAGAGACTGGTCGGAAGTCTCTCGGCCGTTTCGGACTTAAAGCCAATCAGCCGAATCTCAAGCAGCAGATCGCCAACGCATTCGTCGAAGACATCGGCGTAACCTCGTCGCTCTTTCCAGCTGAGAGCTGTGCGCCGACTCAAACCGGATGTCTTGGAAGCGCATCGAAGCCGGAATTGACCGACGTTCAACTCGAAGCGGTCGGGATCTATATCCGCGCGCTCGCGCCGCCGGCGCGACGCAATCTCGACGATCCGCGCGTTGTCGACGGCGAAAGCCTGTTTCATGCCATCGGTTGTTCGAACTGCCATCGCGAAACGCTGCATGTCGCGGGCTTTGCGTTGCAGCCGGCGCTCAACGGCGTTGCGATCCATCCCTACACCGATCTCCTGTTGCACGACTTGGGCGAGGGGCTCGCCGACGGCCGCGAAGACTTCGACGCCGGCCCGCGCGATTGGCGAACGCCGCCGCTCTGGGGGCTGGGTCTCGCCGGCAAAGGCGGCGACGGCGCTAATTTTCTGCATGATGGCAGGGCGCGCACGCCCGCCGAGGCGATCCTCTGGCATGGCGGCGAAGCGCAGTCCTCCGCCGACGCCTTCCGCAATCTTCTCAAACCCCAGCGCCACGCGCTGCTCGCTTTCCTCAACTCTCTCTGACGTCCAAGGGGGCAATGATGACCAGACTGCTGACGACGACGGCGATCTCAGGCGGCGTTCTTCTCTCGCTTTCAGCGCAAGTGAGCGCGCAGACCGCGCTGCCGCCGATCGAAGTGCGAGCGCCGAAAGCCTTCGAACTCGGTGAGATCAAAGTCGGCGCGCGTCGGCTCGGCGTTCCGACAAGGGCCGCCGAGCCCGGCGGAGGCGACGGCGAGTCGCAGGCGGCGCAGGCGGCGCCGTCGAAGAACGTCGACAATGGCCCGACTCCGAAGCAGCACACCGACGCCTTCGGCGGCTACACCATCACCAACCGGCAGATGGAGACTTTCTCTCGCGATACGCTGGACGCCGCGGTCAATCTGGCGCCGGGCGTGAACAGCCAACTTGTCGGCGGCACGCGCAACGAGCAGAACATCTATGTGCGCGGCTTCGACCGCTGGCAGGTGCCGCTCACCGTCGACGGCGTGCGCGTCTATCTGCCGGCCGACAACCGGCTCGACTTCGCGCGTTTTCTCACCGCCGATATCGCCGAAGTGCAGATCGCCAAGGGCTATGTCTCGGTGCTCGACGGGCCGGGCGGCATGGGCGGCCAGATCAATCTCGTCACGCGCAAGCCCTCTCGCGAATTGGAGTTGGAAGGAAGGGCGAAGCTCGAATTC